>NVWB01000029.1 GCA_002733575.1 Blastopirellula sp.
TGTGATGGCCGGAATCTTTGGAAATCTGTATGATCGCCTCGGTTTATCAGGAGTGGTTCATATTGTCTCAGGTAATCCAGGTGTGCGTGATTGGATTGCGGTGCAGTATATAACTGCCACCGAGCCCTATCGCTGGCCCAACTTTAATATCGCTGATTGCTTCTTGGTTTGCGGGGCTATTTTGCTTCTCTTGCATGCCTTCTTTGCCCAACCACCCGTCGAAGAGCGGGCAAAAACCCCCTAACCCGATTTGGCTGTAAATTACGATGTTGGCCAGTATTTCGGTTGTTTTTCGTGATTCTCTGATTTTATTCATTGAAAAATCCTTACCTGCACCGGAGAATAAGGCATGGAGAATAAAGTGGTTAATTTCAATGAATTTTCTGCTAGATTCTAGTCGTTAGTTTATTCTCAGATTCAGGGCAATGAATCGGGAAATAGTAGAGAACTCCTCTACGGTTACTATGACTTATTGCGTAAAATGCGCACAAGGACAGCTGCACAGTGTGCGATATTGCACTCTGTAAAAAACTACAGTGTAAACAAATTAAGGGCTATATTATGAAATTATCAAGAACCGTTGCGTATGCGCTTCAGGCGACTTTGCAATTGGCTGAGACAAACTCACCTGTACCTGTGCCTTGTAGCCAGTTGGCGAACAAAGGCGAAATGCCAGAGCGCTTTTTACTACAGGTGCTAAGAAGCTTAGTCACCCACGGGGTACTTAGAAGTACACGTGGCGTTGATGGTGGATACACACTTGTCCGCCCAGCCTCTGAGATCTCGTTGCTAGATATCATTGAGGCCATTGATGGCCCAATGGATACGCATTTGCCGCTGGAAGGCAAGCTCAATGAGGCTTTCAAGGGAAATCTGCAACAAGCCATCTCAGGTGTCACAGATTCTGCCAGAAAACAGTTGTCTGATATCAAAATCTCGCAATTAATAGCGACAGATGCTGAGCCGAGTGACTCTGCTTCGAGTGGCGAGGCAAACCGAATTGCTGACCAAATACCAACCCAAAGTTGATCTTTTATTCCTAGAAGAATCAATTTTCATGGTAAATGATCTGCGGTGAAGAGGGCATCAGGGCTTGATATTTAGGGTCGAAGTGATTTATCCTTTCGACCATGAACACTCAAACCAGTACACCGCAGATTGATAACCGACTAGAACTTGCCAAGCGACTAGCGATTGAAGCTGGTAAAGGCACTTTGGAGTTTTTCCAAAGTGCTGACTTGGCGGTTGAATCGAAGTCCGATGATTCACCCGTGACCGTGGCGGACAAAAATGCGGAGCAATTTATCCGCAGTCAGCTTGCATCCCATTTCCCAGATGATGGAATTATTGGCGAAGAATTTGGCGAATCCGCAGGCACTAGTGGATATCGGTGGATCGTCGATCCGATTGATGGCACGAAATCTTTTATCTCAGGCGTGCCACTCTATGGCACGCTAATTGGTGTTGAGCACGAAGGTAAAAGCCTGATTGGGGTGATCTACATTCCCTGCTTAGACGAATGCGTCTACGCGGCCAAAGGGCAGGGTGCTTGGTATGTCCAGGGCGATAAAGCCCCGGTCAGAGCACAGGTGAGTGACTGCAAAACGCTCAAGCAAGGACTGTTTGTCACTTCGCAAGTGAGCACTTTTGCAGCACGTAACGCGAGTGCAGCCTTTGGTCGACTTGAAGAAAGTGCTTATATCACAAGAACTTGGGGCGATTGCTACGGGTATCTATTGGTGGCCACAGGCCGGGCGGCTGCCATGGTCGATCCGATGATGAGCGTCTGGGATGCCGCTGCACTTCAGCCGATCATGGAAGAAGCAGGCGGCACGTTTACTGATTGGAGTGGCAAGCCTACCATCTTCAGTGGAGAAGGAATTGGGACCAATGGCCATGTTTTGGAAGAAGTATTGGCCATTTGCCAAGATTACCCCGCTTTGAGCTAACTATTGTGGCTTAGGGTGTTTAGTCCGAATAAATTGTCTGTTTGTTTTTCGTCACTTGGCTGCTAGTGCGGTTGCAGGCCGGCGCCAAACCGGTAGAATAGTCCGTTTCGATAACGTCTTTTACAGTAAGCAGAGTAAGGAATAGAATTCCATGGCTAAGTCATGCCAAGTTTGTGGTAAATCTCCCCAAGTAGGTAACAAGGTACAAACTCGCGGTAAAGCGAAGTATTTGGGTGGTGTTGGTACGAAAAAAACAGGTATCACAAAACGCAAATTCCGGCCCAACCTGCAACACGTCAAAGTGGTAACGACTAACGGAACCCACAAATCCATGCAGGTATGTGTTCAGTGCATTCGCAGTGGTCGCATCAAAAAAGTTGTGCGTCATAAGCCGTTTAAGTTGCCATCCGAGGAAAAGGCAGCCAAGTAGTCGTATTTGCGTTTGGCAAAACGACTCCGCGCCTAATCGGGTTCTCAATGCTGAGAACCCATTTCTGATTCGATTCTTGCATAAGGTTCTACCCTATGAGTCTCTCGCGCGAAGATGTAGAAAAAGTGTCGCTCTTGTCTCGTCTCAAATTATCAGAAGACGAGCTTGTGGTGATGACCGATCAAATGAGTCGGATCATTGATTACATCGACCTGCTCAGCGAAGTAAATACCGACGATGTGGAGCCGATGACACACGCGGTCGAACAGTTCAATGTATTTGCTGACGATGTGGTTCATCAGTCTTTACCACGAGATGAAGCACTGGCCAACGCTCCGAAACGAGATGACGAGTGTTTCCATGTACCCGCAGTTCTGGGCGACTAGTCATTCAAGGCTTCTCAATTTCTCTCTATGAGAATTGAACTTTCCCTTTGAATTGCCCTCAATACTCATATTGCACTTTCAACACTGATCACAACTTGGCTTCCTATGTCATTGATTCAACTAACTGCGACTGATCTTCTCAAGAAACTATCCGCGGGCGAAGTCACATCGGTGGAGGTGACCCAGGCTTTTCTTGATCAAATTGAGTCAGCCGATAAACAAGTAGGTGCGTTCCTGTCAGTCACTAAAGACTCGGCACTCGAACAAGCGGCCGATGTCGATAGCCGGCGCAAAGCGGGTAAACCCGTTGGATTGCTAGGTGGCGTGCCGGTTGCGATTAAAGATTTACTGTGTACTAAAGGGCAAGTGACCACCTGCGCTTCAAAGATGCTAGAGAACTTTATTCCGCCTTACGATGCCACGGTGGTTCGCAAAATTCGTGAAGCCGATGGTGTACTCATCGGCAAGACCAACATGGATGAGTTTGCCATGGGCGGTTCGACTGAGAACTCGGCGCTAGGAAAAACCAGTAACCCTTGGAACCTTGACTGCGTGCCAGGTGGTTCCAGTGGTGGTGCGGCCGCTTGTGTGGCAGCTTCGATGGCGCCGCTTTCTATCGGAACAGACACCGGTGGTTCAATTCGCCAGCCAGCCGGTTTTTGTGGTGTAACTGGTTTGAAACCAACGTATGGTCGAGTAAGTCGTTTCGGCTTAATCGCGTTTGCTTCTAGCTTAGATCAAATTGGGCCGATGGCACGCACCGCAGAAGATGCGGCTTTGCTGCTAGAGGCGATTTCCGGTCATGACCCGATGGACTCCACATCGGCCAATGTCGCTTCGCCACAGTTCTCACAAACCGTAGGCAAACCGCTCGAAGGATTGCGGATTGGTCTGGTGAAAGAACATTTTGGTGATGGGCTCGATAGCGAAGTTGAAGCGACTGTGCGAGAAGCGGTCAAAGTTTATCAATCGCTAGGAGCGACCATCAGCGATGTTTCGCTGCCACACAACAAGTATGCGATTGCCACCTATTACATCATCGCCCCGAGTGAAGCTTCCAGTAACTTGGCTCGCTACGATGGCGTCCATTATGGACATCGTTGTGATGAAAAACAAATGATCGAACAACTGGCGGCTGAGAAAAAAGCGTTTGAAGAATCAGGCGATGAAGAGGGTTTGCGAAACATGGATACTTCCTTGGTTCGCATGTACCGTCAAAGCCGGGCCGAAGGATTAGGGCCTGAAGTCAAACGCCGCATTATGCTGGGTACCTACACTTTGAGTGCGGGTTACTATGATGCGTATTACTTAAAGGCACTCAAAGTTCGACGGCTGATTCGTCAAGATTACGATACCGCGTTTAAAGAGGTTGATTTAATTGTTGGCCCAACCACGCCTTCCACTGCGTTTAAAACCGGTGCGAAAACCGACGACCCACTCTCGATGTACTTAGAAGATCTTTACACAGTGAGCGCCAACTTGGCGGGTGTCGGAGGGATTTCTATTCCTTGCGGATTCTCCACTACTGGCATGCCGATTGGGTTGCAGTTGCAGGCCCCGCCGTTGGCTGAAGAAAAATTATTGCAGGCGTCACATATGTTCCAACAAGCAACCGATTGGCACACACGGAGACCGGAACTGTCATGAGCGAAAGTTTGCCCTACAAAATTGTGATTGGACTAGAAGTCCACGTTCAACTGGCGACCAAAACCAAGCTGTTTTGTCGTTGTAGCACCGAATATGGAAACGCGCCGAACACGCAAACCTGCCCGGTTTGCTTGGCCATGCCTGGCGCGATGCCGGTGATGAACCGCGAAGCATTCCAGCTTGGCATGCGAACCGCATGTGCGTTGGATTTACAGATTCCGCTGTTCACCAAATGGGATCGAAAAAACTATTATTACCCCGACTTGCCCAAGGGTTATCAAATTAGTCAATTTGATTTGCCGATGTCGGAAAAAGGGACGCTGTATATTAGCGATCCTAAAGGCCGGTTTGAGCCAAAAGACGTTGGCATTATCCGTGCTCATCTTGAAGAAGATGCTGGCAAGAGTATGCATGATGAAGCCAACGGTAAAGCCGACAGTCGCATCGATTTAAATCGCTGTGGCACGCCGCTGCTGGAAATCGTCAGTGAACCAGACATGAGTTCGCCTGAAGAGGCCAAAGCCTATCTGGAAGAACTCAAATTAATTTTGAGCTACCTGGGTGTTTCAGACTGCAACATGCAAGAAGGCTCGTTGCGGGTCGATGCCAATATCAATTTGCATATAGAGACTAAAAACGGAAAGATTGCCACGCCGATTGTGGAAATCAAAAACATGAACAGCTTCCGTGCGGTTGAGCGAGCCTTGCATTACGAAGCCCCGCGACAATATGACATCTGGCAAGAGACCGGGGGAGTCATCGGAGAAATTTCCAAGGAAACTCGCGGCTGGGACGACAGCGCACAAGTGACCAGAGCACAGCGCGAAAAAGAAGACATGAGCGACTATCGCTACTTCCCAGAACCTGACTTGGCCCCGGTGACAGTGACCGAAGCACAAATTGCCGAAGTCAAAGCCAGCTTGAGTGAGTTGCCCCAACAAATCCGCAAGCGTCTCCAAGCTGATTACAAAATCAGCGAATACGATGCCGAGGTGATTGTGAACCAAGGCCAAGCCACCGTTGATTACTACGAGGCCCTGGTCTCGAAAGTGAACGATGGCAAACTGGCTGCGAACTGGATTACCCAGGGCGTGCTGCGGATCTTAAAAGAACAACAAATCGAAATCGATGCGTTCCCGATTACAACAGATCGCTTGGCCGACTTGCTCAGCGCCGTCCAAAACAAAGAGATCGATACGACCCGTGCCAAAGATGTGTTCGAGAAACTGCTAGAGTCAGAAACCTCGGTCGCAGATATGATGAAAGAGATGGGCATCGAAAAAGTCGATGACTCGGCGATTGATTCTCTCTGCCGTGAACTACTAGAAGCCAACCCTAAAGTGGTTGCCGACCTAAAAGCTGGCAAGCAACAAGCTGTCGGATCACTGATTGGTCAGGCCAAGAAGAAAAATCCAAATATCGACCCTGGAAGTTTCCGTAAGCTGTGCTTAGAGATTGTTCAGTCGATGTAGCGCACATGGGTTAACACTCAATGGGAGACTAAGTGATGATGTCAACGCAAAATCGTTCTGGCATCATCACCTTGTTGACTGACTTTGGGGCCGGTAGCCCTTATGTGGCGGAAATGAAAGCCGCGATTCTGACGACTACTTCGCAGGCAACAATTGTCGATCTCACGCATTCGATTGCACCACAAAATATACGCGAAGCGGCTTGGATTCTTGCTCGAACAGTTCGCAGCTTTCCCGTTGGAACAATTCACGTGGCCGTGGTCGACCCAGGTGTAGGCAGTGATCGCAAGATTGTTGCGGTAGAATGTGGCGGGCAAATCTTCATTGCACCTGACAACGGGCTCCTCGCGGTAGTGGCTGCCGATGCCGCATTTGACGTGAACAGTTCTGATCCAATGATTCATCAGGTAACCAACGCCGATTATTTTCGGGATGCAATCTCTTCAACTTTCCACGGCCGGGACATCATGGCCCCAGTGGCCGCTTATCTGTTGGCCGGTAAGAACCTTGCCAGTTGTGGACCGAAGCTTGACCGGTTGGCTGACGTCGCTTGGAACCTTGTTCCAAGGTTAATTGACGAATCGACAATATCGGGTGAAGTGGCCTATGTCGATTCCTTCGGCAACTTGATCACCAACGTGAAGCATACTGATCTGCCAGAGTGTTGGGAATTCTCAAAAGTTAACGTTGAACTGCAAAATGTGAAGATTGAAGGAATCGTTCCCACTTATAGTAGTAGTGTGCCAGGTTCAGTTATTGCAATAATTGGCTCTTCCGGGCTGCTAGAAATTTCTGTGGTCAACGGAAATTGTGCCAAACAACTGCAATGTGGGGCAGGGCAGGGCGTGGTTTTAAAATGTGATTCTCTGTATAAATCATGATTTTTGAGAACCTATTTACCCCTAGCTTGGCGAACCTGCCAGTAGCGGATAAAATCAATGGCTTCTATTGTAATTTCACCAACTTAACGAGATTGTTATCTGTGGCAGGAACAATTAAGGGAACGGTTGTCGATATCACCGAGTCAGGCGATGCGGTGACCGATATTGAAAATAGTAGACTGGCAGATGTTCCACGCGATGAGAGTATTTCGATTGCATGTGGTGGCCATAAAACCGTGGGCCTTTCTCCTGCTGATCATGACCAGCCAGAGATGACTTACATTGCCGTGTTAGGAAGTAGTGGGTCTCTGGAACTTTCGCTGGTAGGTGATAGTGCGGCCAAATTTCTGTGCTTAAAAGTTGGCGATCAAGTGAAGATTGCTTGGTAAAAGTTCTTTCCTTTCTGGATAGATTTCAAAAGTCTCCATGCCGAGTTTTAACGAAATTGCTGCCATGGTTTTCAGCTTTTTTTCGTCTTCTCAGAAAGGCAATGTCCAGGTTGATCTTGATTTTTTAGTCCCGATAGGGACGTCATCGTGTAGCCAGGGGATTTATCCCCTGGAATTTGAAAACCTAAATCCTCAAAGCCCCGGATGGGGCGACATCGATTCAATGCGTTAATTTCAAGCTATAAAACAGAGATGTTTCTAACCACGAATCGGCAATTTGAAGCCAAAACATCCTTGACTCGCCTGATGTCGCCCCGTCTGGGGCTTTCTTGAATTGTGGCATATCGACTCCAAGGAATGAATTCCCTGGCTACATGATATCGTCCCTAGCGGGACTGAGAAAAATTGGATACAAAGCGACGATTTTCGTGAATACACGGAACACGGAATTCAAAAGTCCTCTTACATCGCCTGCTGAATCAGTGTTGCCATCTGCTCGAACCTCCTCTAGTTTGGTATGCTCATGGATTAGATATTTCGCACTGGTATTAAGTCTAATTGAACTAACGGGCCATGAATACAAATCCTTCACAACTAGAGTCTTGGGACAAAGAAATTGTCTGGCATGCCTTCACGCAAATGTCAGAGTACGAGCCGCTGATTATTGATCAAGCCGAAGGCTGTACGCTGATCGATATCCATGGCAAACGCTACTTAGATGGCGTGAGCAGCTTGTGGTGTAACGTACACGGGCACCGTCATCCCAAGATCGATGCCGCAATTAAAGCGCAAGTCGATAAAGTTTCACATGTCACAAATTTGGGAAGTTCGAACACCACCACCATCCAACTGGCCAAGCGATTAACTGAGATTGCTCCGGCTGGGCTTGAGCATGTGTTCTTTAGCAGCGACGGGGCTTCAGCAGTTGAAGTTGCTTTGAAAATGGCATTCCAATATTGGCAACAGCGTAAGGATTCTAAGCCGAAAAAGACCGGCTACTTGGCCTATGCCGATGCGTATCACGGCGACACCATTGGTAGTGTTAGCGTAAGTGGCGTGGCCCAATTTCATGCAATGTTTAAACCGCTGTTGTTTAATGTGCAGCGATTACCCTCGCCGAACCGAGATCGCTTGCCTGAAGGGGTAACGCCCGAAGATGCTTGCAAGCATCACCTAGATATTTTGGAATCGGTTTTGAAAGAGAAGCATGAAGAGATTGCCGCGTTGGTAATTGAACCATTGGTTCAAGGAGCTGCGGGGATGATCATGCAGCCAGAAGGTTATCTCAATGGAGTTCGTGAGCTAACCAAGAAGTACGATGTGTTGATGATTTGCGACGAAGTGGCCGTGGGAATTGGACGTACGGGCAAAATGTTTGCCTGTGAACATGAACAAGTCGAGCCAGACTTATTGTGTTTGGGAAAAGGGCTAACCGGCGGCTATCTGCCAATGAGTGCCACGCTGGCCACGACTGAACTTTGGAACACTTTTCTCGGAAGCTACGCCGACTCAAAAACCTTCTTTCATGGGCACACATTCGGCGGCAATCCCTTGAGCAGTGCGGCTGCGATTGCTTCGTTTGATATCTTCGAGGAAGAGCAGACACTAGAAAATTTGCAGCCAAAAATTGCTCGTTTAGCAGAGCATTTGGCGCGTATCGCCGATCACCCTCATGTCGGCAATGTGCGTCAGTGTGGCATGATGGTGGGAATCGAACTGGTGAAAGATCGTGCGACTGGCGAGCAGTACGATTGGACGGAAGAACGGGGCATGAACGCTTGTAAACATGCAACTGACAATGGCGTTTGGGTTCGCCCACTCGGCAATGTGATTGTGCTTATGCCGCCACTGGCGATTTCGCTCGACGAGATCGACCAAATTTGCACCACGGTTGAACAGGCAATTCATTTTGCTACGGCATCGTAATTCAAGGAAGCTAGAATGCCTAAATCATTGCGTTATTTATTGATTCAAATTCGGAATGCCGACGATCCGATTCGTGAGCAGGAACGGGCCTGTTTCGCAGCGGCATTGGAGTGTGATGAGGATCAAATCCGCTGCTTTGATTTGCTGAGCGGGCCACCCACGCACGATGATCTGAACTCTTGCGACATGGTATTGGTTGGCGGCAGTGGTGATTATTCTGTGGTGAGCGATGAACCTTGGCTGCTGCGGGCCCTGGAAGGTTTTCAATTGATTCATGAAGTCTCGAAACCGACGTTTGGTTCATGCTGGGGTTTTCAAGTCATGGCCCGAGCAATCGGCGGACGTGTGATACACGACCTGGAACATGCCGAGCTAGGCACAAAAGAAATCATGCTAACCACAGCTGGCATGAAAGACCCTGTGTTTTCTCAAATGGATAATCCGTTCTTGGCCTACATGGGGCACGAAGATCGCGTGATTGAATTGCCACTAGATGCAGAACTGCTGGCATCGACCGAACTAGTAGAAAACCAAGCGTTCCGCTTCATCGGCAAACCGATTTACTGTACCCAGTTTCACCCAGAGCTGAACTACCACGCACTGCTTGGTCGCATGAAAGCCTATCCCAAGTACTGCGAGAAAATCGCCGGCGTGTCGTTCGATGAATTCGTGGCCAGCTTTCAAGAAGCCAAACAAAGCGAAGGCTTGATGCGATTGTTTCGCAAGGAAGTGTTTGGGGTTTAGGGTTTATTTGATAGAGATTCTAGAGCACTCTCTGCTTCTCGGGAGACCATGATTCAGATTGTTTTTTTAGTCCCGGCAGGGACGAAGTCACCTAGCCTGGTGCTTTAGCTCCAGGGAAATGGGAATCTAAATCACCTAAACCCCAGCGGGGTGACGTCGATTCGAAGCATTGTTGGTTTATGCGACGTCGTCCCATCCGGGACTTTCTTGAATTTGTATTCTACCCCTGGGGATGAATCCCCAGGCTAGGCGACTGCGTCCCTTTCGGGACTCGAAAGACATGTAAATCTTTGTTGCCTTTTTGCAAAAACTCTTAGAACAATATTTTATATTATCCTTTAAGATGCCGCCGTCGTTTCCTCAGATTCATGAATTGCCTGCATCAAAGCTTGCAAAGCATCGAGCGCCATGCGATGTAATTCCTCATCGCGTTCCTCGTAATACTGATCAAGGGCTACGGCTGGGTCGTCACAGATTTTTGTCAGGGTAAAGAGAGCACGATCGGAAAGATTGTAATCGCACTGAACCAAAGCTTGGTTTAGTACGTGAAGAACTTGACGTAGCTCATGGTCTGCTAATGGGCCGAATTTCGATAACACAATAACGGTGTTGTTGACCACCAAACGATCTTCGTCTTCTAACATTTCACACAGTGCCGGAACGACTTTTTCAGAATTGCATCGAATTTCGCCAATCGTTTTGACGGCACTTGCTCGAACCTCTGAGCGGCGGTCTTCCAGTGCGTGGAGTAGCGCCGAAGTAATATCTCCAGAGTCGATCTTGATTATCCCCAGCAGTGTTACTGCTTCTAGTCGCACTAAGAAATTCGGGTCTTTCATGGCCAGCAGGCTTGCTGAAATGCACTCAGGTGTTGCCAGCAAGCGATGTTGCAGTTCCCAAATAGTTGCAATCTTGAGAGAGTCGCTTTTCTCTTGAAGATTGCGTAAGAGTTCGTGGTCAGAGTGTTTAATCAACTCCACCGTTTTCTCTCTTTGAATCAAAACGTCATCCGTCTTTTGTAAGAACTTAACCCCTTGTTTAAGCGAGCTTTCGGCATCTAACCCTAGTAAGTGGCTCCAGTCTCGAATCTCGTCATTGCGAATCCAGGCACACAATGCCAATGCATAACCATAATTGTGTGGTGTTAATGTGACTGATCTTTTAATCGTTTTCTTCGTGGTGTCTGTGTTGGCCATCATGGGAGACGATGGACTCAAATCAGAGTTCGCACAGATTTCTCCGAAACCCAGCATCGCCATTAGTAGTTCAGAAAGCCGGGCTGAATCAAACGGAACAGGATGATTTCTTTCGCCTTCTAAAATAATATGATGACACAAGTCACTGCAAAGAATTTCAATTAAACGTCCCGCATCTTCGGTTTGATCTTTTGCGAGATGAATGACTGCTCCTTCAGGCTGTTGCTTGTAGAGACTATTGGCCCCGGACAGTTCTTCTTCACTGACAAACTTTAGTTCAATTTCATTCGGGTTGATTTGTAACTTGCGACAAAGTTCATCGGTTAAGTTGCGAACAGATTCTTCCGTTGAATCAAATGACTCTGGCAGAAGATCATCGATCATCACCATTTCCGACCGAAGCAATCGCTCCATGCCAAATTCTTCAACAAGACAGACTAAACCTGTCTCTATCCAAGCTTTAGTGTTGTCATCAACCGGGCACTTAGGTGTAAAAAATCCGAACATGGGCGTCCTGTAGCTATGAATGGTGAATCAGAAGAAGGTGTGATTGTAGCTTGTAATGCGTTTAGCTTCAAACGCAATGTACCCTATGACTCGAACAAATGCTTTAGCATTCGTTCTGGTTGATCGAGAAACGAGCGGGTGACTTGGAAGTGTTCGGTCTCTTGATAGGCCACTTCTTTTAGCCCATCAGGGGTGAATTCGTAAATCAGGGCGTCAGGGTAGGCCATGATTAGCGGGGAATGCGTGGCGATGATTAACTGCGAGTCTTTCTTCACCAGGTCGTGCATCCGGGCCAGAAATGTGAGTTGCCGCTGGGGCGAAAGGGCCGCCTCAGGTTCGTCGAGCAAATAGAGCCCATCCCCTTTGAATTTATCAACGAACAAGCTGAGAAATGATTCTCCGTGCGATTGATCATGATACGAAGTCGGCCCATACGAAATGAACCCTTGTCGATCAATCTCGGTGGCGACGTTATAAAAGCTTTCGGCCCGAAAGAAAAACCCATCGCTGCGGCTGCTTCTTACTCCGCGTCCTAGTCGTAACCATTTGTGGATATCGGAATGCGATTCTTGGGAGGCAAAGTTAAAGTCGCGTGTTCCGCCTTCGGCATTAAACCCTTCGGCCACGGCAATCGCTTCCAACAAGGTCGACTTGCCAGACCCATTCTCGCCAATAAAAAACGTGACCTTGGGATGCAGTTTAAGCCGGTTGAAATTCTTGATCGCCGGAATCTGCGGTGCGTACGAACTCTCCAACTCTTCCCGATCATGCAGGATTTCGATGTAATCGATAAATGGATCACGGGGAGGGTTGGTCATGCGTTGGATTTATTGGCCTTTATCTTACCCGGCAACAGCCGCTTCTATCGCTTCTTTGCCTTGGCGGTCACAGAAGTCGCCGAAGGATTCGCCTTCGTTGCGGTCTTGTTTGAACAGCGTGAAGACTTTGGTCAACTCGGGTATCACTTCATCGGCAGGGACCATGTCTTTGTAGATGTACGACAGGCGATCACCCAGCAATCGACCGCCGAGGAATACCGTGTACTTTTCCTTGGCACGACCGACTAAGCCGATGTCACAGTTATAAGGTCGGGCACATCCGTTCGGGCAGCCGGTCATTCGCATCGTGAATTTTTCATCGGCCAGGCCCAGCTTTTCTAGTTCGGCTTCTAGTTGATCAACCATGCCGGGCAGTGCGCGTTCGCTTTCGGTAATCGAAAGTCCACAAGTCGGCCAAGCGACACAAGCCATTGACCAACGCCGGGTGTTCGAGATATCTTCGGAAAGCGTCACGTTGTGCTTTTTCAAGATCGCTTCAAGAGCCGATTTGTCTTCCGGCTTGATGCCAGAGAACAAAATGTCTTGATGGGCGGTCAAGTGAATGCCAGGGTTGTATGTGGTGCAAATTTCACGAATGGCCGTTTTTAGTTGCATCGTTTCGTCGTCTTTGATGCGACCGTTTTCGACATTCAAACCATAGATCCAGTTGCCATCGCCTTGATCTTGCCAGCCTTTGTGATCATCGAACTCGTGAACTTCAACATCGCGTGCCTCAGGCAAGCTCTGCCCATAGTATTTTTCAACTTCGGCTTTGAACTTTTCCATACCCCAGTTGTGAATCAAGTATTTCAAACGGGCCACTTTGCGGTCGGCCCGATTGCCGTTGTCTCGTTGTACTTTGACGATGGCCTCGGCCACATCAACCACTTGATCAGGCGTGATAAAGGCCAGCTTCTTGCCGAGAGCGGGGAATGTTTTTTCGGCACTTGGAGTACGTCCTTGCCCGCCACCGACTAATACGTTGTAGCCAACAATGGCATCGTTTTCGACAATCGCAATCAGGCCCAAGTCGTGTGTGTAAACATCAATGCAGTTATCTTCTGGCAGGGCAATGCCCATTTTGAATTTACGCGGCAGGTACTGCACACCATACAGCGGTTCGACTTCGCCGGTCGCAATTTTTTCTTTCTCTCCAGTCTCTTGATCTTTCAGGAAGATCTCTCGATAGGCGGGCGTCTGCGGAGCAAAATGGGCCGCCAGTTTGAACGACATCTCCTGCATCTCGGTACGGACCGGGTTGTTTTTGATCGGGGCAGGGCAGCACATCACATTTCGGTTCACATCGCCACAGGCACCGAGTGTGGTTAGTTCCACTTTTTTTAGCTGTTGCAGCAACTCAGGCAAGTTGTCTTTTTGAATTCCGTGAAACTGCAATCCTTGTCGGCTGGTGATTCGCAATGTTTCGTTGGCCAAGCTATCGCACAGTTCCAGCTCTTTCATCATCTGGTCGCTGGTCATACTACCGGCAGGCAGTTTGGTGCGGACCATAAACATGTATGACTTGCCTTTGGTGCCGTCTGCTTTCACCTTGCCACGGTTGTCGCGGTCGTCTTGCTGATACATGCCGTAATGCTTGAGCAGTTGAATACTTGACTTGCCAAAGTGATCGGTGCCATCGGCCAATTCTTCGGGGATATCTCCTCGCAAGTAGTTACTTTCTAGCTTGAAGGTATCAACAGGGCTCAGCTTCTTTTCTTCAGACATGCTCGTGGGTCGCTTATGGATAAATGTTGATTTAATGTTTGTGTGTAATTTTGGGATTCCGGGTGGCCGCGATGTCGGTTTTGGAGAACGCTTTCCAACCATTTACGCATATTCAAAACGACGTCGGGGTCGACGATAGTCGATCAGAGGTTTGATCGGTTTCCAATTATTTTGGTTGAATTAAGGGTTGAGTTGGTTCAAGAACCTTACTCGTTCTCCATAAATCATTACCTCTGTAACCTCTGATTGCCTTCGGCAACACCGACGACGTTCCGAATAAGTTTGATCCTGAAGCACAGCCAACGCCGGAAGCGTCATCGCTGCCACCCAGGATAAACAGGGCCATTCTGCCCAGTATACCTGTTTCATACGATGTCCGAAATGTCATTCGGTCACGGTAATTCTAGCTATTCTGAAAATGTTCGTTCTGGTGGATCGCCCCTGGGGATTTCGTACTTTCGCATGTGAGTTACAATAGGGGCTCTGTTGGTAATTATAGGAAAAATTCGAGGCTTTATCAGCCCAGGGAATCGTTCTAGTGAAAGCTGCACTTCTGGATGGAAAAAAGATCTCTGCCGAAATTCAAGGCGAGATTAAACAACATGTGGCCGCATTTGTGGAAAAAACGGGTAAACAACCCTGCTTGGCAGCAGTGCTTATAGGTGAAGACCCGGCTAGTGCGGTTTATGTTCGCAATAAAGAACGAGCCTGCGAAAGAGTTGGCCTGCGAAGCGAACTCCATCGACTGCCAGCAGAGACCACCCAAGAGCAGCTAATGGCACTGGTTGACCAACTGAACAACGACCCTGCGGTCTCTGGCATCTTGGTGCAACTGCCACTGCCGGGGCATTTGGATCAGACGCCTGTATTGGATTCGATCAACCCGATCAAAGATGTCGATTGTTTTCACCCAACCAACGTAGGGCTCGTTTCGCAGGGCCGGCCGCAGTTTATGCCCTGCACGCCGCATGGCGTGATTCAGATTTTGCATCGCAACGGGGTCGAAATCTCGGGCAAACATGTGGTCATCGTGGGTCGCAGCGAAATCGTTGGCAAACCACTAGCGGCCATGTTGGTGCAAAAGACGAGCCCTAGCTGTGGACCAACCGCCGCGAATGCGACCGTCACAGTTTGCCACAGCCGCACCCAAAACTTGGCCGAAATAACACGCACCGCCGATATTTTGGTCGCCGCAATCGGAGTCCCCAAGTTCATCACTGCCGACATGGTTAAACCAGGTGCGGCAGTTGTGGATGTCGGCATCAACCGAACCGACGACGGCCTGTGCGGCGATGTTGACTTTGACGCAGTCGGCGAAGTAGCTTCAAGCATTACCCCAGTACCCGGCGGAGTCGGTCGATTGACGGTGACGATGTTGCTGGATAATACGCTGACTGCGGCGAAGTTACAGGCCGGGGAATAGTAGGGTAGGGGAGTAGAGATTTTTTCCTTGCGAATTCTTTTGCAAGAGTTGCACATCTATTGTAGGATACGAAAAAGATAACAATTGCTGCTGCGCCCTCTGTTACAAATTTGTAAGGAGCCACACCCATGCGATCTAAAATCTCTTGCTTCTCTCGGTTGACGCTTATTGCTGTGTTGCTATTCACAGTGTCACCGCAAGCCCACGCTTGTTTGAATCATTTCTTCACCAAGATTGATGGGCATGCACATACAGATAACTCGCACTACTATTTGCTTGAGACGCGGGAAGACTCGACCAACTGGAATGAGATCTACCAGAATTTAAAGACAGAGCTTGAAACCGAAGACAACTACAAAAAACGGTCCGATATGGCAGCGGCCATGATTCATTTGGGGCAGACTCAAGAGGCGATTGATATCCTGGTTGAGTTAGAAGAAAAGCATCCCGGCGAGTACACGATTGCTGGCAACTTGGGCACCGCTTATGAATTAGTGGGCGAAGTCGGTTTGGCGATTAAGTGGATTAAAATTGGGATGGAGCGGAACCCTGATTCGCATGATGGTTCAGAATGGCTGCATGTGAGAATTCTGGAAGTCAAACAGGAGTTGGCAGCCGATCCTGATTGGTTGAATTCGCATTCGGTGTTAGGTCTGGATTTCGGTCAAGCAGATAAACCCAAGATGCCGGCTTCTTTTGGCGAGGAACGAACATCAGAAGATGTAATTGAAGCGATTCAATATCAACTGCACGAACGTCTTCAGTTCGTCAAAGGAACCGATCCGATTGTGGCCGATTTACTAGTCACGCTCGGCAACTTGATCGCGTTGACCGATTCCGTTGAACCAGCGGTGGATGTCTATAAGCTGGCAATGCCGTTTCCTGAGAATCTCACTTTGGCCCAACGCCGGTTAGATTATTTTCAACAGGTTGTAGATAGTAATGCATTATCTGGAACCCGGGGTGCTCCCGTTGAAAATTTAATAAAGTTTGGGGTCTTTCTCCTTGTTACATTCGTGGTGATCTGCATCCTGACAATTTGTGGTATGTGGTATCTGTGGCGGCGATATACAAGAAGACGCCTGAAAGCTTAGCTCAAAAAAGCGTCTGGCTCACGCCTCCTTCTCAACTAAGAAACTGCGAAATCGGCCCCGATTGATCGATGTTGAATTTACCCAAGCCCTGGTCGAAATCGCCATAATGCTCAATCGGGTTGCCGTAGGCGTTCAGGATTGAAGTGTACCAGTTACCTAGGGTTTTGTGCCCTGGGTCGCCGTAGTTGGGCAGGCGGATATATCTTCCGCCGAGATTGATTTTGGCGTTCTTACCGGCCATGACGATGAACGGATATTCGGTGCCGTGGCTGTGATGGGTTTCTCCGTTTTCGGGGAAGTAGAACAGCATCGTGTTGTCAAACATGCTGCCGCCAGCTTCCGGCACACTTTTAAGTCGTGTGACAATGGTGTCAATCAACTTCGCGTGTTGGTGACGGACGCTATTGCGTAATTCATCGGCACTCAATTTGCCGGCCGATTTACCGTGCCCTACATCGTGCAGGTTGACCTGTTCGTTTTCAATTTCGGGAATGCCGGTGTAGCGAGTGCCCAGTTCATCGACCGTAAAGGTGGCAACATTGGTCATGCCTGAGATGAGTGTCGACAACAGGATTTCCGTTAAACCATGTTGACGATCAATCGTGCTGAGGTTATCGGAGAAGTACTTCTCGCCCAACTGCGGGACATGCTGCCGGATGACGTCGCCCATGGCGTCCACTTTTTTGTTTCTCGCACGGATGGCCTGAATGGAATCGGCGTAGTTTTTAACTTTGGATTTTTCCAACCCGATCAAGTCTTGGGCAATTTGGCCCTCGTTACCTGCGGCAAACTCTAACACTTTGCGTTGCAGTTCGTATTTGACTTGATCGTTTTTATTGTTGGATACGGACTTAAACAGTTCCTGCATTGCGACTTTGGGCGAACCAAACGCATAGTTTGGCTGCTGCGGTCCGCGGGCCGAGAACCCTTTTTCGATGCCGTTGATGTTCCCGCGTGAGTTACCGCCGCCATCGGGGAAACAGGCCAGCTCGATATGTTCAAACGGCGAAGGGAATAGCTTGGCGAGTTCAAAATCAACGGTGGCCCATTTGATTGAACTAATGCGTTCGTTTGCCTTAAAAACTCCCAAGGAAGAACACCAAGTATGATGCCCGGTGGTACACATTTTGCCTGACAATCCTTGCAGGATGGTCATATTGCTCTTGTGGTTTGCAAGTGGGCTCATCCACTCTGGCAGATCGTGCTTGTCTAAATCGATATCGAGCGAGCCTTTACGTTTCTCGATCTCCATCTGTTCTTTGCTGAAACTAGGCGGCACCATCGATTTGGGAAGCAGCCCATTGCCTTTGTGCATAAAGATAAAACGCATCGGCGGCTTGCCGGTAGCTGCAAAGAGTTGCTGAGGCCCGAGCGCCAAGGCACTTGCACCCAATAATCCGGTTTTGAGAAAACTTCTTCTTGAATCCATAAGTTATTCCTTGGCCTCTTTGCGATACATAAACGAGTCGGAAGTGAGTAATGATACAATCACCGCGTTAAAACTGCCACCGCTTTCGACGTAGGCATTATCGGCATCGATCAGGGTCTGAGAGTCTGAAAGCATCTCATTTCGCCCCATAAAGTAGCGAAAAGCGTGTCGAATGATCGATTGTCGGACTCGCGTTGACTTGGCCAGCCGGTCAATCATCTCGAAAGGGTCTTTGACTTGGCCATCAAGGTTTGGGTCGCCCGTGCCGCTGAGATAGCCGACACTATTCACCGGTTTGGTTTTGAAAACATCGGCACTCGTTTTACCATTGCCTTTGGTGATCAAATTATCAGGGTGCTCCAGGCTCTCTTCGGTGCGGAAGCGCCCAAAATCGTCGAACACTTCAAACGGTAGGCCCAGCGGGTTCATGTGTTGGTGGCATTTCCAACATTCCTGGTTTGTGGTAACTGAATCAAGCCGCTCACGCAGCGTTCGATGAGGGTCTTCTGGGATTTGTGCGTCGACCGTAATCGGCACATCAGGTACATGGCCTGCCAATAATTTTTCGCGTATCCACTTACCACGACGCACCGGGTCGGTCGCTGCGTTTTGGGAATGTGCCAGCAGCCAAGCCGGGTGCGTAAGTAGCCCCTTGCGGTTGGCGATTTTAAAAGGTTGGATCAAAGGATAATCCCAATCACCTTGCTCGCGATAACCGCCATTAAAACCAGGCGTGGCAGGCAAACTGTAGATTTCTGAATAACCGAAGTTCTGCCCGCCATGATAAAACCAAGGGTTGGTGAACGGGGTGATTCCTTTGTCAAAGGTATTTCTAAAGTAGTCCATAAACCGCTTAAACTCACGAACATTATTTTTGCCGTCGATGGTCGTGATTCTCATAACTTTGAACAGTTCTTTGTGCTTCTCAAAATTAGCTACGATAAACTGTTCGGTATCTTCTTCCCAACTACTCCCTTTAAAAGCTTCATGCACTTTCCGCCAGCCTTCAATAATCTTCGGGCCTTCTTCATTGCTGAATCGATGCAGGACAAAATATTTGTCAGTGGTCAATAGTTGTTCAAATACGTCCTTGTCTTGTCGAAGAATATAATCGACGATCTTGTCGGCTTCGTTGGTTACCGAACCTGGTGTGCCGGTGTTGTTACGGCCCGTGTTGCTATAAAAACCGCCACTGCGAGGCGTGTCTTTGAATATCTTGATGCTGTTCGGGTAGCCAAAGAATTCACGGAAGAAACGATTGACTTTAGGGTGAGTCACCTTCTGCGATTTCATGTGCAGGCTGTTCACCCCTGGCCCGCCTTCGGCATAAAACGATGTTTTGTCGTTGAGTAATCGCAAGACTTCCCGTCGGTAATCTTCTTTGGTCGTAAGTCGTCCTTCATTTGCGGCTGCCACTAACGTGTTATCGGGGATCTGATCTGACAAAGCATAAGCAATGGCATAACTGGCTTCACGTGGCGACAACTTTTTTCGATTCGAATCGTCTGACTCTCCAGCACCAAATTCCAAGCGATACAAAAACTCTGATTCGAGCAACACGGCCACCAGCATCTGGCGGAGCCCTTCGGTGTTCCCACCCAAGGCAATGGTCGATTGAAGTAACGGTACGTACTTGTCCAATTCCTGATCGCTGGCCTGGCGTTGTAGCACGCAATCAAATTGTGCATGAATGGCGGCGATCAGTTCTTCATCAGTAGGTTTCGACTGGTTCAGAATAATCGTCTCAAAGGCTGCCGGCGTTCGCTTGGGATACCAGCGGTCTTTGGGGTTTTCAAACTCATTCGCCGCAAGCTCACCACTATTAACTCGGGCGACACGAATTTGCTTGCGGGAAATCCAATCCACGTTATTGAGCATCATCAGCAAATGCCCGCCATCGAGAACCGTATTATCGTAATAACGCACGCCGGAGTGATCGGGCAGAATAATTGGATTGGTCACGCCATAAAAAGCGCGTTGGCGTTCTCTGTCCACCAGTTTAAAAACGTCGTTGACCCGCTGATGAAAAATCTGAGGGCTTACCAACCAGCGACGAGCCGGCGTGTAAGCCTTGTCTTTGATTTCGCCGGAGAACAACTTTTCATGATCAACGTAATTCCCGAAATCGGGGTAACGCATTTTCTCTTCCAGCCTTGATGCATTGTGTCGGTCAAGTTCGGCCCCAATCCAATCTGCCAGTTCTGCTTTTTCTTTATCGGCCAATGGATCAGCATCTGGTGGCGGCATCAACTCAAAGAAGATTTGCTCTTGTGCCTTATTCAATAACTCAAGACGTGCCACATGGTTCATGCTGGCAAGCTCATCGAATCGAACCTCTCCTTCGGCACTATCTTCGCTGTGGCAATCAATGCAACGGGCCTCGATGACCGACTGCACCTTCGTAGGAAGTAGAAACGGACCGGTTGCCTTTTCCGCCAATACAATCGTGGCGCATGCCGAGAGCAGTAGCGTCGATAGCAAAGTAACTTTAGTTCGCATCGTTAGTTCTTGCCCTCAAGCATCTCGCCCATCATACTCAGTATTTTCCTTTTGTACTGTTTCGCTTAGAAGTTTATTTGGTTGATTGATTCAAGAGTTGCACCATGCCGCGGCCGAGTGCATCGCCGACCATTATATAGGTTTCGGCATTCCCATTATAATGGAAGCCTTGGTTTCTGGGCGAAAATTCCACTTCTTTCCAGAATTCTCGTGTTTCTACGGTCAAGACATTCCCCGCAAACTCGGGATACTTCTTCTTTTCGCCACTTACTGCAAGCTGGGCTTTGGCGATCGTTAGCTGATTGCCAGACATATTCCAGCCATCGAAACCAATGGTGGCAATCACAAACGGGGCCTGTTGTGCTTTGAACTCTTTGCGTAGCGTTTTGATCAGATGAACCAAGTTTTGTTCATAGCGTTTGGCGTGGACTTCGCTTCCGCCATCTTTATGACCTTGCCACCAAACGAAGCCGGCGATTTCATAGCCTTGCCCTTTGAACTGCGGGAACTCGGTATCAAAGTTATCCAGCACGCGGTGTACTTCGCCAAAGCAATCATCATACTGTTTACCAGCATACCAATTGACTTCCTTCTTTGGTTCACCTTCGATCCAAGAATTCGGTGACTGTTTGTAACCAGCATAAGTCCGCCCATCTTGCGTAAAGCTTTTACTGCCCGGCGGCAAGAAGTCCCAACTCAAGCTTCGATTGCCTTGCGAACTTTTAAGGATGATCACTGGCTCGTCGTGGTGGTCTCCTAGAATATGGCCAAACTGAAGTTCAGGGCCAATCTGGTTGCTGCTGGCTCCGCACCCAATGCTTAACCACTTGTTGGCACCTGCGGTCACTAGGCCCTTGTACCAAACATCGTTCCGCACCGCCCAATTGCCTTGATCGTTGACAAAATGCGGGAACTTGCCGTCGGCATGAACCACAGTGTCTAAAGTTCCCGGTATATCGGTTCGCTCCCACCAGCCTAGACCATTGGCGGCTTCGGTCAGAAACGTAATTTTGAAAGCATTTTTTTTGCCGCCGGTGATCTTGAATGAAGTGTACGAAGGATCTTTGCCCACTTCTTTTCGGAAGACTTCCACCCCATCCAGTTCCATGATATTAAAAGTGGAATTACTGTAACCTGGTTTGAAACGATAGACGCCTGAAGTTTTGATCTCCATCAACCCCCGGGCCACTTGAACTCCTCCGCCAGGAAACGCGGTCGGCGTGACTCCCCCATACACAGGCAGCGGTTGCGTTTTGCTGGGCGTCAACTTGTCGTAATCGACATCAGGCGAAAACTTCCCAGGGTAGACCGAAACCGAAGCTTCGGTAACACCACTCCACCGAGTCCCGCCACCACTCACTTGCCCAATGCCGACCATGTTGGACTGGCCAGACAGAATATAAACCTTGACCGGTTTGCCCCAGGGGTCAGCCATCCCATTTGAAACGAAAGCGATTGCTACAACGATGGCGACAAGCGGGGTTTTAACAGAAGAGAAAAGTTGCTGAGAGTTCATGTTTTTTACCAGGCAGTTCGACTTAGAAGAGAGGAGTTGCAAATTGTAATTTAATGAGTATTAGTTTAAGTGAATACCCGCTATACTACAATGTAAACAAGAGGGTTGAGCGCAAACTTATTCTGCTTAGCAGTGACAATCATCACTCCACTGAGCACACGACCAAGGAACTTAGAAGATGTTCGATAGAGTTAGAACCAAGAATTATAGTCCAGGCTTCGTATTGTTATTTGTAATACTGCTATTTGCTCCAAATATCTACGCTCAATCTGGCACAGATCAAGCGGTAAATGATGGAGAAAAAAATAACATACCTAAGGCAGACACAGGCCATTTAATCCTTGAGAAGATTAAGTGCTTTGATTTTGGTAAAGAGTTTGAGGGGGTAAAAGAGGTCCAGTTTTCAAAAACTGGATCATCATTGATTGTGAAAACAATGTCAAAACTCGACCTATTCCCAAGAAGGTTGTATCACCTGGATACCAGCAATGGAAAATCAAAAGTAATCATTGATCCGTTGCATTCCCGACGCGGTGTTGTGGGAAAAGCGAGTAACAGACTACTCTGGACTGTGAAAGATAAAAAAGAACTTCTCCTAAATGAACTGCCTGAAAATCAAGATAATCCAGACGACTTGGGCACTGAACATCGGATTAAATTACAAGACCCTGAGCAGTTCAGATCAGTTGTTGCCGGGTCGATACAACATAACTTTATCGTTGAAGAGTGGAGAGATGATGAACTGAGGATCGTCGATCTGAAATCTGGGAAAATCAAACACTTTCTAAAAATGGGGATTGTTCCTGACGCAGTTGCGTTATCGAAGGACGAGACTTTACTTGCTGTGTGTGGCATGCCTCAAGAGGCATGGGGTACAGGAGATCAAATGGAGAATTCAAAGAGTTCGTTTGTGTATGTATGGAATACGAAGACGGGAAAGTTGCTCTACAAACGAATATTGGGTTATCGAGTATTCATGGTAAAGTTTTGTGCGGATGATTCGATGCTGATATGCTCTGGGGGCGTGATCGTTTATTTAGAAGGTGAAACGGGTGAAGGGCATCTCGATATCATCCAACTCAAGAAAAATGGATGGAGCTGGCATTATCATAATGCAGTTTACATTCAGGCCGCAGATTTGATTGACAACCAGCATATTGCAGTAGGGCTGGAGAGCGGAAAACTACAGATCATCAACTATAAAGAAGCAATCTTAATATCAGAAAAACAGGCCCATCCTTGGAATATCACGAGTGTGACTGTCAAAGATAATCTTATCGCTAGTGGAGGACACTATGGGAAGGTCTGTTTATGGGAATTAAAAAAACAGGCCAAGCAACCTAACGCCAGTGGAAAATAATTAAGGCAACAACCCATGAAGAAAAAACATCAAGTTGGTGGGATCATCCACACGTACTTGAAATACGATCCGCAGAAGTTTCCCGATCCGACGAAGGAGCCGCCTGATTTGGTTTCGCCGGCGATGGAACATATGTTGATGTATGGCAACACGCGCGAGTTGACTGCCGAAGAACTGGCCAGGGCCATCAAAATTGACCCAAGCCAAATTGCCGGCTTTGGGCCCAGTATTGATTCCTTGATCGCCATGCTGGAAGAACGTAAGCGAAAGATTCTAGAAACTTACGAATCCGATTCGGTTCAAAAAAAGGCCCGTAAGCAATACACGAAGTTCGGCAAAGAAATCACGCCGCCGGAAAATTTAAAAAACAGCTACCGTGAAGGATTTGAACGAGAGCAAATCTACGACTTAGAACGGCTCTGGTATCGCACCGGCGATGACCGTAGCCAGTTTGCCCGTGATTTGGTGCAACTGCTGGAACGCTTGGCGGTGAAGTATCAAATTGATGACTTGGCCGCTAAGTATGAATTCACCGGCAACGAGTCCATGACCATCGAACAGGCTCTGGAGATCAAAGAAGAACTTGAAAAGATCGATGAACTGCTAGAGCAGCTAAAGGAGTCACGCGAAAACGCACAGATCGGCATCATTGATATGGAATCGCTTTCCGAGTTCACCGACTTGGGTGAAATGGAAAAGCTGATGGAGATGCAACGTGAAATCGAAAAACAACTGCGAGACATGGCCGAAGAGCAGGGCCTGAACGAACAAAAAGGGGGCAGCTTCCATTTGACCCCGCACGCTTACAAGATTTTTCAAGGGAAGCTGCTCGAACGAATCTTTAGTAGCCTACAAGCCTCAAAAAGTGGCAAACACCAAGGCCCTATCGTCGGCGAAGGTGCGGTCGAACTTCAACGGACCAAACCGTATGAATTTGGGGACTCGATTACCGAGATGGACATCCCCCAGTCGTTCATCAACGCATTGCTGCGCGATGGTGATCAAAAACCAATTCATTTGAAGCCAGAAGACATCGAGATCCACAAAACACGCAACAACCCGAAGTGTGCCACGGTGGTGATCATGGATATGAGTGGTTCGATGCGGCACGATGGCCAGTATATCAACGTCAAACGCATGGCCTTGGCACTGCAAGGATTAATTCGCAGCGAGTACCCTGGCGATTTCTTGCAACTGTTAGAGATGTATTCCTTCGCCAAACCAGTTCGCCCGGCTGATTTGATTGGCCTGCTGCCGAAACCGGTGACGATTCACGACCCAGTGGTGCGGCTTAAGGCCGATATGAGCCAGCCGGATATCAGCGAGATGCAGATCCCGCCCCATTTCACGAATATCCAACATGCGTTGCAGCAAGCCCGCCGGTTTCTCGCCAATCAAGACACACCCAACCGGCAAATCATTTTGATCACCGATGGGCTACCGACCGCACATTTTGAAGGTTCCGAACTGTTTCTGCTCTATCCGCCAGACCCTAAAACCGAAGCGGCCACCATGCGAGAAGGGGCCCTGTGCCATAAGGAATCGATCACGATTAACCTATTTTTAGTGCCGAGTTGGTCGCAGTCGGAAGAAGATATCCGCTTTGCCTATCGACTGGCCGAAAGCACCAAAGGCAGGGTCTTTTTCACCGCTGGCGGAGACCTAGATCGTTATGTGGTTTGGGATTACGTCAATCACAAGCGGGAGATCATCGGGTAGGAATTCGCACTGCAAGCGGTTCATTATGGTCCTGATAAACAGAATTACCGCTATATTTTATTCTGGCGTAAAGCTGGTCAATGCTTTGAGGGCAAACTGCCGATAAATGAGGTATCTAGTTTTGTAGTTACCCAAAATTGTGTTGATAGATAGAGAACCACGATGTCTTCGATTGATCCCGCAGTTGCCGGCGTGTTGGCAATGAGAAATGCTGCGATGAAGAGTGATGTCATGATGACCATTGCAAAAAAAAGTTTAGATATGATGGAACAACAAGGCCAAGCCGTTGTGCAGATGATTGAATCGGCCGGTCGCGTTGGAAAATCACCCGGCAAAGGTGGCAACTTCGATGGCGTTGGCTAAACGCTTCTTGCTTCTTTATAGAACTTATCAAACAACGATTGTTTCCCTTTTTCTAACTAGGAATGATCGTTTTTTTGTTTCTTGTTGATCATGCAACACGGCTGTTGGTGTTGAAATATGCGTTCTCAAAATCATTGCAAGTGAAGTGATGATTTTTTCTTTTCGATGCGATCATTTATCTCTCAAAAAACCTTTTTAAAACCACGTTACCGCATCTCGCATGAAAAAACTTTTTGCAGTTTGCAATAAAGTTATTGCCTTTGCTGATTCGTGTCGTTACTCTAAAAGTATGTGAGGAAGATTAGTGTAGTCTTCTCAAATTCGGCAAACGCTCTGATGTTCAAAAACGAAACGAACAATCGAAGCAACTTGCCATCCACTTCGCGGTACTGTTTATGTTAGAAACGTATCAAGAATATCTCGAATCGCCGAGCCAGTCGCACTTCCTTCAATTGCAGCAAGAAGTGATTGCCGAAGCAGACTTTGATCCACAAGGGGCCATTGTTTTTCGGTTAGAACAACTGTGCCAAGCGAATGACTTTGATGCCGCGTATAAGTTGACCTCAGAAATGCCACTGGCCTGGGTCACCAGCCCTAGCCTACATTTCTTCGCATCAATGGCCGCCGAAAAGATGGGCCAAACCAGCGAAGCCGAAACCGAGGCGTTCTTAATCGAATCCATGTTCCAAGGGCTACTAAGCACCGGCAATGGAACCCTCGAACACCCTTACCTGATCACTCAACTGACCGACCAACACGACATCCTCTCATTCAAGAGTCTCCAAAAGGTCTCCCAACGCCTGATCGGCACCGCCGCCGGAACAATGGACGCAATCACCTGCGACGATCACAGCACCTTGCACTTCGATCTCTCAATCATCATGTCAAAAGGGTTCACGGCCAGCAAAAACCACTTGGGGCATCTTGCCAAGCCAAGTTCGAGATTTCGGCCGCTGCTGGCGCGGGATCGCTTGGGGTTTTAAGGGTGCGACAGATGTATTAGTTCAAAATTGGAATATGGGTTTCTGATATATTGGTTTTCGGGATTTCTTGATTGTCCAGTCGATGCTGATACCCTTCATAAGCAAAGCCTGCAGAACTTACAAAGTGACATAGTACGATTGTGATTAGAGCCACCGCCAAAAAAGATTCCAACACATTTCCATTGTGTATTCCCAGAGCGAGGAGAAAGAGTACTAAAGTTGAGCAAAGTAGAATGCCTAGTACGGGTAACGAGAGCCAATCGGCCAGATACAGAGAAACGGACGGAATGGTCAACGCAGGTGATAATCCAATATACAATAGCACGCGGATCGTTTTCGGATATCTTTCGTAGGTCAGCCAATATTCGAGGATGGGGCACAGGGAAAAATACACAATAAATGGGCCGATTACACTAAGAACGACAAGAAGCCAAGTCGGTGCCATGCGATTTTGTCCAAGAGTATCGTTGGGAATAAAAAACTAAACAATAAAGGAACTGCTTAGTTCCACCGAATCTTAGCAGCCTTCCACAATACAGTCAAACAACACAAACCATCGAATCCCTCGCAATCCCTCGCAATCCCAAATCGCGGTGTTTACTTGGGTTGAAAAGCGATTCCCTACGAGTTAGATTTACATGTACCTCTTAATACTAGAACTCTAAAATTTCAATAGAGACCCCACCCATGAAACAGTTCCTCACTCTCTTCGTTGTATTAATTCTCGCCCAACAAACATTTGCCGCTGAACTCAAGCAGCTTACCAATGTGCCGTATGGTGAGCATCCGCGACAGGTGTTAGATTTTTATCCGGCAAAGTCTGACACGCCAACTCCGGTGGTGTTTTATATTCATGGCGGAGGCTGGCGTGGTGGTGATAAGAGGACCAACCCTAAGGCTTTCAATGACAAAGGCATTTCGGTGGTTGCCATTAACTACCGTTATGTGCAAAACGCGGTGGAGGAGAAAGTAATGCCACCGGTAAAAGCACCACTGGGTGATGCTGCCAGGGCATTGCAGTTTGTTCGTTCCAAAGCAGCAGAATGGAATCTCGACAAAGAACGCATCGGAGCGACTGGTGGTTCGGCAGGCGCCTGTTCTTCACTTTGGCTTGCGTTTCATGATGACTTGGCCGACCCCAAGAGCGATGACCCTATCGCACGAGAATCGACACGACTTTACTGTGCTGCGGTGAATGGAGCCCAGGTTTCGCTTGATCCCAAGGAGCTTTTAGTGTGGATGCCCAATTATCGTTATGGGGCACATGCTTTTGGGCTGCCTAATATCCAAAGCTTGGTCGACAACCGCGAGAACGTTTTGAAGTGGATCAAAGAATACTCTCCCATCGAACATGTCTCGAAAGACGATCCACAAATTGCTCTTTTTTACGGTGGAGAAGTTCCCGTGGTAGGTGCTTCGCCGAAAGATCCAACGCACTCAGGCATCATGGGCATCAAACTGGCTGAGCGGCTCAAGAGTGTCGATGTTGACGTGGTCCTCGTTCACCCAGGCCAAAAAAATCCGAAGTACAAGAACTCTCAAGAGTATCTAATCGACCGGCTGCTCAAGTAGTTGAGCAGCCTCACGGCTCACCCCGTTCGATCACTAGCAGGCTGATTGGTGAGAGGTAAGCGAAGTTTTCCTAGAAACAAATCAATCGTGACAAGCGTTCAATTATTGATAACGCTTTGTTTTAGTACACACGCTCTAGTTCACTCTTCTTAGATGCCATGCTACAGTTGAACCATCTGGTCGCACGTAATACGCTTCTCGGTAATCATCTGGAAATCGAATTGTTTGAATTGTTCGACCATCGGCGTTTAGTTTAACTGTACCATCAGGCAAAAGAGTCCACATACTAGGAAGGTTTCCCCACCAACCACTGATGCTGAAGTCGGAATTAAATGTTAGAACTTTTGAAGGGTCCCCAATGATTTGCCAACTTGTTCCCACTAGATTGGCATAAACTTCAGGAGCTTTCGATTTGCTTGTAGGAGTAAAGTAGATGGAGGTTATTGGTTTGGTTGTAGAAATTGAATCCCGAATTTCCACTGCTGCATCTAAGTGCCCCGCTTTTGTCTCCAATGTCTGTAACTTTGTTAGCTCTTGGATAAGAGTCCGATGAATTTTTGAAAACTCCTTATCATGTGCATCATGAATTTTCTGAACATCAGTTTTCAGTGAAGCTTGATCACCAGACCTTGCTGCCTGATATCGTTTGTACAAGACATCTGCTTTTGCACTATGTTTAAATTCAAATGACTGTGAAAAGCAGTTGCTACTTAAAACCGTTGTCAGGATGAAAATGAAGGAGTATCGATTCGCCATGATTAAATTCCAAATACGAGACCAAGAGAAATAGTGTAAATTCAGTGCTTCTTTTGAAAGCTACTTTACTCTCCGATAGTGCCACGGTTTCTTTTGATCAATCCAATAGGCTTCCCTAAATGTTTTCGATAGACGAAATCGATCCACTTCGCGTGAAAAAGTATCACTCCACATCATGACCAGAGTTCCATCTCTTCGCACGGCCCAAAGAGTTTCACGCTTGTGGTACGAGTTTGTTACTGTTCCATTATCGTTGAAAGTTACGGTGGCATTTTTGGCGTTCTTCCAAACACTACCTACTAACTGAGATCGGACCTGAGTGCCCAGTAGATCCTCCTGAGGGAGGGATGCAGGTTGTTCGATCTTTTTTATCGCTTCTTCTACCTCTACTGCTGCATCCAAGTTGCCAGCTTTTGTTTCTTCAAGCTTGATCTTTTTTAATTCAGAAAGAAGAATTCTTCGTCGTTTATTTTCTTGCAATTCAAACTTAACTTGAATTGCATCGAGCTCCTTCTTGAGCGATTCAGCTTGTTTCTTGATTTTCGCATTGTATTCTATGGCCAGGTTTTTTGCTTTTGGGCTGTGCTTGAATTGAGGTGATTGAGCCAAGCATATCGCACTGGCAAGGAGTGGCAGACAACAGGCCAACAATAAATTAAGTCGTTTTGACATTGAGGTAATCCTTCTTAATTTCCAATTCAATGAAACTGGTTTTATTAAAACAGCTTAACAGCCTTGATGGGGGATTTCAACCAGTTTTTTAGAAGTGCTCGAATTTTACGCTGAAAGATATTAAATCAGAGCTTAGGCCACACATTCTACTTTGTTAAACAGCCCTACGGCTCACCCCGTTCGATCACCAACAAACTACTATCAATCAAATTTAGCGCCGTGCCAAAATCTTCGTTGATGTAGTAGAGCGACCATTGTGGTTTTCCGTCTGTCTCTTCAAGCTGAGGGTAACCGACTAAGTCGAGGATATGGAATGAGTGTGGATCGTTGTTGTCAATCTCGACTGCGTAAACCAGCGAACGCTGATCGGCAATTGTGTCGTAAGCATCGTTTGGCTGATTGATTTCGATCAATAGTTTATACGGGGTCGTTTTTTCTGAATCGGCTGGCAAAATGTAATCGGCTGGATCTAATGAGCCGTTAGGCGTGGCTTGGGAAACTGCGTCGACATCAGTCTTGGCTTCTGCTGCCAGCTTTGCTTTCTCCCAGCCCTGCACTTTGTAATGCCAATAGAAGCAATCTTGGTTCTCAATCTCTGTCAGGCATAGCACTGACCTACGTTAAATCGTACCTGTGGGCTCGGTGACGGCAAAGAATCGAGCCGGGTCTTCATTTTGCTGATTGTTTGAGTAGAGTGAGCGGTCGATTGGTTCGCTGAGAAGTGCCAAATCATTTCGCAGGACCACGCCGACTGGGCTTTCATTTTCATGAATCACAATCCAAGGTTCATCGTGTTCGGCGAAGTATTGAATGAGTTCATCAAAGCGGGCCTGGATTGTTTGCTTAGGGTAGTCGGTCTGTAAACGCTCGGCCACTTGTTGTTGGTTTTCATAATCGATATCAACAGTAGGGTCATCGATGAGTACGCCTTGCAGTTTGTAGGTGGTGTCGACCACTGGAATTACAAGTGTATGGGCGGCCCTCATCTTGTGAATCACTGGGCCTAGCTTTTCTTCTGCCAGCACGGTCATTGTGCAGGGACGCATGATATCGGCAGCTTTGGTACCTTCAAACAATGTCTCAGGGCTCACCAATTTGCTATCGGCCAGGGTTTCGGCTTCGATGTTCTTCTCATAGATCACGATGTTTCTGCCAGACCGTTGCGCAAATTGCAGTCGGCCAGTTGCGACATCTAGTAGTTGGTCGAAGCTGGTGCTGGACGCTTCCAACGAAGCTATGCCGGCACTTAGGGTAACCACAACTTGTTGATCATTGGTCGAGAATGGGTGGTTTTCTAAATCGTGTCTGAGAGTTTCCATCCATTGATAGGCAGCGTCTTGAGACGTTTCATTCAGCAAGATTCCCAAATTTTTATTTTGCAATTGGAATAATTGTGAATTGGAGGGAAGACGCGCTGAAATCCATTGGATCAATTGTTGGTAAAGATTGGCAGAGTGCGTATTGCCAAGCTCAATCTGTAATGAATCAAAATGATCGAGTTCCAACAAACTAACGCTCAAAGGATGTTTTTCTGTGTTCGCTTGATGTATCGACTTTTCAAGTGTACGAATAAACAGGCCCGTCTTCCCTAAGCCGGTGCTTGAAATACGTCCGACTCGTTGAGTCAAACGGTGTTCCATTTCTAAAAAACGAACCGCAGCACGTATGCGAACTAACATCTCAGTGAAGCAGACTGGCTTGGGCAGGATGTCATCGGCACCACAAGTCAAAGCTTCTAATACTTCATCGGCACTCCGGTCTTCAACGAATAAAAATGCAAACGGAGTTGATTCGTCATCGCGTAGATTGGTCGTACGGTTTTGCAATAAGTGAATGGAACGCTCTAAAGCAGAGTCAACGAGCAAAATGTCGGGCGAAAAACCAAGCATGGCGCGTTGAGCTTGTGATTCACTCACGGCATCTTGCACTTCAAAACCGCAGGCAACCAGGAACTCGGAAGTGCGACGCAACATGGCTCGGTCGGCAGATGTTAATAAAATTTTGATCGGTTGCGAGTTCATGAAATCAATCACCTAGGTCGAGAACATTGGAAGACTAAGAAAAGGTTAGGTCATAATTAATCATTTGTTAGAAAAAACACATTGCGCATAATCGTTACGATCAATACAACGTGCAGCCTTCTGGTTCACGGGAGTAGTGTTTAATCTGTCTTGCCCTCAAACGTGGCGATGTTTTCGCGTGTGACAGATTTCAATGCTATGTTTCAAATGAGTTGTCATTTCCTTGTTGGTAAGCGTAGAAGGTCTACTAGCGAGTCCTTGACGATCGTTCTGAGAAATAGATTGTCGAATATCACGTATTCAACCAGAAGCTAATTTCATGCAAACACAAGTCCTATTTGAGCCAGTTGTCGGCACGCCTTACTTGATTTCGTTTTCAGCGCAAGGCGCAAAGTCAACCAAGATTCCATTGGACAAGTTCCCGTTTTCGATTGGCCGTAATGAATCTTGCGACTATATGATCGATTCGGGACGTGTTTCACGCGAACATGTTTTGATTTCAAAACAAGGCAATCAATTTAAGCTGCTTGATTTAAATAGCACGAACGGAACCATGGTGAATGGAGAACCGGTTCACGAGCAGTTACTTTGTGATGGAGACTGTATTTCAGTCGCCGATTTTGAAGTCGATTTTCACTCTGGTGCTCCAGCTTCCAATCAAGCAACCATGACCTTGCAAATGGATAGTCCGGCTGCAAGTCAGACATCGATGGAATCGCAATTCGAAGATTCAATTAGGGCCATACGACGATTTGAAGAGATGTGTACTACCAATTCAATTCCAGTTCAATTTGATTCCATTCTCGACAATCAAACGGGCAACACTTTCGGTTATGCATTATGTTCTTTGCTTGAACCAAGCGTTTATGGTTTTTCAGCTCTTGAAGATCGTGTATTGAATACGGAATGCCGCTTGTCAGAGCGAGTGCAGATGGCACAGCGGATTAGTGCGTTAGACCAAACCAAGCGATTCGGTGAGAACAAACGAATTTTCATTCAGCCAAACGCCAGTGAAATTGGAACAGGTCCGCTGATTGACCTCGTCGATTATTTGCATGCCCATTTGGAAGAGATGCAAACATTGGTGGTTTCCATTCCAGCCAAGTCGGTCTCGGAAATCCCCGCTTTTCGGGAGTTTATGGCCCAACTGAATTCATTTGGATGTGAAATTGCCATTTCCAACTTCTCGCTATCGAGTCCCGTTTTGACAGAGCAATCGGAAATCGTTCCGAACTACATTGAGTTTAGTTCGACCGAAATCGAAGGTTTAATCACCAACGCTCGCACGCAAGAGTATCTTGCCGAATTGACACAAGCCTGTGCAGCGGCTGGGATTTCTACGATTGCGTCCGAAGTAGACTCCTCGGTTGAATCGGCCTTGCAACGAGAGTTAGGCATCAACTTTACCCGTCGCAGACAATCATAAATGGCCGACTGATTTCGGTGATCAACAAAACATCCGTGTCAAGCAAACAAGACAAACGACCAAGGAAAACGTATCGTGTTGACTTCAACAACTAACGAAGAAAGAGAAGTGGCCGGTTATCGCTTAACCGAGCGACTGGGCTCCGGCGGCTTTGGCGAAGTCTGGAAGGCCGAAGCACCAGGCGGCATGTTTAAAGCCGTGAAAATGATCTACGGATTTCATGACGAATCGCGGGCATCGCGTGAGTTGAAATCACTGAACCGAATCAAATCTGTGCGTCATCCTTTTCTGCTTTCTTTAGAGCGGATTGAAGTGGTGAATGGGCAATTGGTCGTTGTCACAGAGCTGGCAGACAAAAGCTTGAAAGATCAATTTGACTCTTATCGCGAGAAATCAGAGTCAGGTATTCCACGCGCAGAACTGTTGCGTTATTTGATTGATTGTGCCGAAGCACTCGACTTTTTAAGTTTCGATCACCAACTGCTGCATCTAGATATCAAGCCTGAAAATTTACTGATCGTTGGTTCGCATGCAAAAGTGGCCGATTTCGGTTTGGTGAAAAGCATGCAAGACACAGCCGCTTCGATGATGGCCGGTCTGACGCCCGTTTATGCTTCGCCTGAGGTTTTTCACGACGAACCCAATCGGTTTAGTGACCAGTATAGTTTGGCGATTGTTTTTCAAGAAATGCTAACTGGCGAATTGCCTTTTCCTGGAAAGACTCCGGCCCAATTAACGGCCCAGCATTTAAGTAGTAAGCCGAGACTCAACGCATTGCCTGAGTCAGATCGACCGATTATTGCCAAAGCATTGGCGAAAGAATCGGCGGATCGGTTTGCAAATAGCTGCGAGATGATTCAAGCTTTGATGCAAGCTACCTCGTCAGAGAACCAACCTTCGCCATCCGCCGCTGGCAATCTTTCGAGTGATGCCAGTTTGGTAAAAAGCAGTGACACGAAGACGATCTGCGGAAGTGATACAAATCCAACGATTCTGCCGGATGAAAACCACCTCGAAAAAGCGACCGATGCGGCCACCATTCATCTTGATGCAGATGACCCTACGCCACTCAGTTTTGAAGACCTAACTTGGCACGAGCTACCTAATCTCGCGCCCGAGGATGCGAGCCCTGTTGAGTGGAACTCAGAGGGTTTACAGTTCCGGCCGACTCTGTTTCTGACCATTGGAGGAACAGGTAGTCGACTGGCTGCTTTGCTTGATCATCAATATCGTGATTTGTACGCCGCCGATCAGCAACAGCCATGGCTGAAAACGATTGTCTTAGATACCGATACACGCGATTTAGAACAAGTTCGACAAGGCTTGCGTTTGCCTGGCACCAATATCGTTGCGACTCCACTGCGGCGTCCTCAAGCTTATCGGAATGCCCCTGAGCGACTCACGCGTTCGTTAAGTCGTCGGTGGCTTTACAATATCCCTCACTCTCTTGCGACCGAAGGTCTACGCCCTCTTGGACGCCTGGCGTACATTGATCATTTTTTAGAAATTAAACAGCAAATTGTTGATCGTTTGCGCGAAGCAATCAAAGCGGCAACCGTTGCAGCCGAGAATGATCCATCATTGACCATCAATTCCACTCAGCCCCGTGTGGTTGTGGTGGGTTCGATCTCTGGTGGAACCGGAAGTGGCATGATTCTGGACATTGCTTTTTTAGCAAAAAGTATTTTAGAAGAGATGGGTCTGGAATCAAAATCGGTAGAAACCTATCTATTGCATTCAACCCAACGGGGTGGCGAAGAACAAGACTTGGCGAAAGCCAATGCGTTGGCGTGTTTGACAGAACTTAATCACTACGCCAAACTGCAAAATTACCCTGGCGATTCATCGACTGGCAGTGCCACGGTCGAGTACACTGCGGAAACAGAAAACAGTTTTCGATTAATTTCACTAGGAAACGGACTCTCGAACGCGGAGTATGAAGATCAACTCAAGCAGATTTCGCACCTCTTGTTTTTGCAGACAAGATGTGAAGTTGGCGGATATATTGAAAAATTATTCCATACTGACGAACGATTGAATTCCGAAGCAAGTATCGCAACCGCTGCAATTCACTCTGTGGCTCCCCAAACGATGGGCTCCAAAGACGAAAATTCTAGCCGATTGGCCCTCGGGGTAATTCACCGCTGGCTGGGTGTCTCGCAAGAGAATACCGGCGATGGACATCGCATGGCAAAGCTGAACGATTCGGAACTAAAAGAATCAAGTCAATTGGCGGAATTGAAAGACCGGCTTTCAGAGACGCTTAATCAATTTATTGAACAGTCAGAGTTGATGTTTGAACAGATGATCCCTTCCACAATTCAGATCATTGAAAGTGAATTGGAATGTGGCACTGATCAATACTTCCGTACCTTGGTGGAAACACAATGGACACAACCTGATGGTGGTTGGAGTGCATTGCCAGAACATCAGAGATCAGGTGCCGTACTTAAGTATCTTGACCAAATTATTGGCCAAGCAAGTGGAGAGCTCGGAACAAGTGAGACGAGTCAAGTTTCGTTGCACAATGAGATTGCACCTCAGCTTGAGGTGCTGGCTGATGCCACATCAAAACAAGCGTCAGCTTGGCTGATGAAACAGATGGATCACCCTGGAATTCGGCTCCAGGGAGCCAGACGCTTGCACCAATTGCTGAACCAGCATTTTGTCAGCGTTGAAGAGAAAGCCAGGACGATGCAGGGAAAACTCTCGGAAGAACTCTATCAGCTTCGAGAGCAGATACTGTCTAAATCGGCTCAGTCACATGGCAATCAACTGACCGACCAGTCGATCAAAGAATTGTGGATTAAATATGCCCATCTTAAAACACATAGTGTGGTGTTAATTGGCAATTGCAAATTGGCTCAACTGATTCGTGCGTCGATCATGAAAGCGACTGGGCAAATAAAATCAATTGAGACACAATTGTTGTCCATCGAAGAATCGGTCCGAGCCGGGCATGACACCTTGGAGGCCGATTTCCAAGATCCGCGATTCTTAGAACTGAATCAATTGGCCGAGAAATGGATGGACGAACAAGTGGTTGCCCCGCAAGGAGGCCTCTATCGGCTATTGACTCAAATGCGAAATGGTGAGGTCTATTTACAAGAACATTTGTTGAACGCATGTCACGAATTCATTATCAAAGCGGCAGACTCTACTGAGTTATCACTTGCAGAAAACTCTGACGCAAAATACAGTCCTGAAGAACTGGCAAGCATGTATCAAGAGTGCGAACCAACGCTCGCTAGGTTGGGTGGGCAAAGAAGATGGTCAATATTTCAGCCACAGAAAGTGGGCCAGCAACAGGACCAGCAAAAGATCGATTTTCAAGGGCACCAAGTCTCGGTGATTGATTCCCAATTTCCTGAGACCGTTTACTGCCAAACGATTCAATCGATCTCGTTACGTGATTCAGCCAGACTGCTGGTAGATAATCGACCTGAGTATCTTGAACTTGCAGCTAGGCTCGTTACTAGAACCGATGTTGAATGGGCCAGGATCTAAACCGCGTTGCCATCGCCTTGGCAATTGTGCTCAGTCCCTTAATCGGAACCGATTACATAGACTGGTGTACCAGATTTTCCACTCGCTTGTGGTTTTTTGTTCTGGTCTAGATATTGTTCAACCGTCATGACTGGGGGCAGCGGACGATTGGCCACTTCCACTTCTGGCTGCGGAGCAACTTTTGCTTTCGTGGGTTGCACAACAGGCATGGGCTCCTCTTTAGGAATCGGTTTGGCTTTGCTGCTCGACCAAAACGAGAGAAACTTGGGCAACGGTTTTTTCGCCAGTTTGGTTGCGACCTTCACAGGTGTTGGCTCAGTTACGGTTTGTTTAGGTGGCGAAATGATTTCAACAACTTTCGCAGGTGATTCGCTGATAACGGGGTTCACTGGTGCAATTGCTGGCTCTACAATCGGACTTACCGATTTCGCAACAGGCAGTGGAGGCAGCCCTATCACAGAGTAATCGACCTTAGGGGCTACTTTGATTGTGGTGACTTTTGCCGAACGCAGTTTGGCTGATTGCAGTTCAGTGGTTTGCTCAAGGGGTTTCACAACGATTGTTGCAATTCGTTTCGCAGGATTTTCAATCACCAGCGGTTTTTTTGCCGGTTGGACTAGTGGTTGTGTTGGAACAGATATGGGTGTCTTAGGCAGTGCCGACGAATAGACAGACGGCCGAGGTTTCTCGATCTGTTTCGGAGTCAAGTTCGTTTGGGGGAGTTCTTTTTTTAGAGGCACACTTGAAGCAATCGTGGGTAGAATCACCGGTAGTTTAGGGGCAACCGTCTTTGTTGTAACCTCGGTCTCTTTGTCTTGTTTTGCAGGCGTAACTTTTGTCGTAGCAGGAACGATGGGAACCACTTTAGGTGAAGATTTCACTTCGGTTACATCATGTTCGGCAATCCACTGACGGCTTTGTTTCAGACGGCTGACGATGGAATCGCCTGAGTGAACTTGATGCTGGAAGAGGCGCAGTCGATCATTCTTTAACTTCCCAGCTCTTGCAAGTTCGGTTCTTGCTTGCTCATTTCGAGCTCGTTCCAATTTTTCATTTTTAATTCTGGCAAGTTCGGCTTGCTCCTGTTTGAGTCGTGCCAATTCCGCTTTCCCTCTTTCGGCTCTTTCAAACTTAGCTCGCTCAAGTGCTTGCTTTGCTTCTGCGGCTCTTGCGAAGTCGGCTCGCTCACGAGCTTTCTTTGCTTGCTCGGCTTTTGCTGCCTTCGCTAATTCGAGTCTTGCTTGTTCTTTGCGTGCTAGTTCCGCCTTGAGCGATTCTTGTTTTGCTTTTTCAGCGTTTGCAAGGTCGATCTTTTCTTGCTCGATGCGTGCGAATTCCGCTTGCTTGCGTTCCGCTTCGGCCTTGTCTGCCGCTGCCTTGGCTTGATCTGCTTTTAGTCGATTGAAGATCGATTTTGGAGAAGGCGATTGCACTTGCGGTGGCGGTTTGTTTTCAACAACGCTTGCTTCAAGTTTTTTGGGTGCCGACCCTAGTGATGATTCACGAGAGCCATCTCTAAGCGGATTGTAGTACGGAATGATTACTTTCGGCTGTGGCAAAACTTGGGTCACTGCAATTGGCTTGGCAGGTTCCACAGATTTCATCGGTTCCACAGCCTTCTCTATTTTTGGCGTAACCACAATCGGTTGGGCTATCTTTACCGTCTTAACTTCAGTGACTTGAGGGGCTTTTACCTGTAGAGGTTTCGCTATAGGAGCCACTACTTTAGGAACCTCCACTATAGGTACTACCGCTTCAGGAACTACCGCCTTAGGCTCTACCTGCGGGGCAGCAACTTCAGCCACTTTGCTCGGGCTTTTGGGGTAGTGATTTGTTAAAGCTTGCTTTAGTGCCGAGGTCAGCGAACCTGGTTTGTGTACTTGATTGGTTGAGACGCCTGTAGCTTGATTCGATTGAAAAACGGTTTCGGTAAGTTGATCCAACTCTTTTTCAGACGGAATTCTCTCCAAGGAGCGCGTCTTAAATTGGGTTGATTTGGTTTTTGTAGTTGCATTGTCGTTTCGCGCCACAGATATTCTAGGAACCTTCTGCACCACAGGCAATGCTTGTTTGACGATAGTTGGTTGGGCGGAACTCGACTCAATAGCAGTGGTCGTTTTTTTTTCGTCCGAACCACTTTTTAGTTTCGAGAGGAACCCTGAGATGGTTTGTTCCATTTTATCGGACGTGGCTGTTTTGGTCTCTGTTTTTAAGGCCGGTGTGATTCCTGGGACTCTAGATTGAGGTCTCACGATTTGATGTGCTTCAGCAACTGGCTGAAGCGCCGGGTTGTTGATTGATTTCAAATGAGTCACTGTTGCGGAAATCGGGGGCTCATCTGAAAGTGAAGCGGAAACCACAGGGGCCAATGTCCCTTTCCCAAATTCGGTGCCCTTATTCGTCTGGATGGGGGAGAGATCGGTTTCAGTCGGTTGAACCACTTCGGCCACTGGCTGATTGACAGTCTTCTTTACTTCTGTTGGCTGTCCTTGAGTTTTCGATCCACCGAAAAATCCTCCAAAGAGCTTCGCAATCGGAGGCAGTCCCTTCTTCTTGGGTAATTCTTCTGTGGCTGCCGCTAGCTGAATTGGAGACTGTCTTAACGGATTGGATCGTTCAAAAACTAAAACATCATTCTGTCCAGGCGCAGTCGTGCCGGTTTCAACTTGGGTCAGTTGTTCAAACGATGTGGAGCCAGAATTGAGCGAAGGCGTTGCACATCCTGTTGCGGCAATTAGGCCAGCAAGCAGCGCATTTTTGAAGAATGTTGTATGGCATTTCATGATAGAATATCCGGTATATAAAACCCCCGAGTCGATCATGCAATCTGAGATCAACCGACTACGAAGGTCAGATTGATTACGTCTCAAATCACATCACGCTAGCGTACCGAACCAAAAACGGAGACCCGGTACCCTCGTCTTCTATTTCGGATAGAACGATTAGGTAAGTTCAGTAGGGTTTCTCGTTTTTGCCGGTTTTTAGGGTAATATCAGTTTTAATGGCAATTTCCACTGCCCTGAAACACGCTAGCAAGCGTTTATAGAATGGGCGAAAACAGTCGCGAGAGACTGACCACCAAGCGAAACCCGAACGACTTGCCGGCTAATTCGTTTTTCGGTAGTTCGCGGCATTGCTCAAAATCGGCCAGGAACATCGCCTCGGTTTGTTGGGCAAATTTCTTGTCGATCACAGCAATCGTGATTTCAAAGTTCAGGCGAAACGACCGGTTATCTAAATTGGCGGTGCCGACTGCCGCAAACTCATCGTCAACGATCATCGTTTTTTGATGCAGAAAACCTGGTTGATAGCGGAAGAATCGTACGCCGGTCGTTTCAGCCTCTTGAATGGCTGCGTAGCTGGTAAGGTACACCAACAGGTGATCAGGTTTTTCGGGCAGCATGATTCTCACGTCGCACCCGCGTAGTGCGGCCATCTGTAAGGCACACAGCACCTGTCGATCTGGCACAAAATAAGGGCTGGCAATCCAGACCCGGTCTTTGGCCGAGTTGATCGCTTGCACAAAAAACATGCTGCAAGTTTCCAGCTTATCGGCAGGCCCTGTCGGCAGAACGAGAGTGTTCATCTCGGAAGATGCCGCTTGCGGGGTCCAGTGCAATTTGGGGATTTCGTGAGCGGCCCAGTTCCAATCTTCCATGAACGACCACTGCACGGTAACCACGGCAGGCCCTTCCATTTTGACATGCGTATCACGCCAGTGGCCAAACTTTTTGCTCAGGCCCAGGTATTCATCACCCACATTGTGCCCACCGACCAGTGCGGTGGTTCCATCGGTGATCACAATCTTCCGATGGTTACGGAAGTTGAGTTGAAACCGGTTCCCTTTGCCTTTGGTGGTATGAAAGGCCCGCACTTCGATGCCCGCTTCACGCATAGCAATCAAGTAACTGTTGGGCAATTGGTGGCTGCCGATTTCATCGTATAAAAAATAGACCCTAATGCCGGCCTTGGCTTTTTCGATCAACTTCTGTTGCAATCGCGTGCCCAAATCATCGCTGCGAACAATAAAGAACTGTATCAGAATATACTCTTCGGCCTCGTCGATGGCTTTAAAAATAGCGTCAAAGGTTTTTTGGCCATCGATTAACAATTCGACATGATTGGATGTGGTGAAGGGAAACTCGGCCAGTTCTTCGAGAAACTGAAACGGGCTCTCTTTGTCTAGCCGAGACACAAACCGGGCTTCAAACTGGCGGAAGGTATACGTGATACCACGAATCTCCTGGCTCTCCATCCGCCGCGCATCGATATAGCCCTCGAACTTACTCCGGCCAAAGATCCAATAAGCGGGCAACGCAAAATAGGGCAAGTAGATCAACGTCAACGCCCAAGCAATTCCCCCCTGCGGCGTACGGGCGTGCATAATCGCATCGACCGAAGTCGCCAACCCGATCAAATGCGTCAACACCAGGGCAACGCCCAACAACGTCAGTTCATCTAAGTATTCCATGTACACCCATCAATAAGAAAGAACAACAACGAGCTATCCAACATGGACGATTTATGGGTGAATTGCAAGGGTTTGTTGGGGATATTTTTTTGAAGGTGCTGACAATCACTTGTCATCATCTGCTGCCGGTGGATAAGTATCGAATTGTTGTTTTAGGATGGTCTTTCCCCATAATACACCGCCTTGTTCGACTCTGTCCTGTTCTTCAACCACAAGCGTGGCATAATCAACTTTAAAATCTGGGTTTCTCTTCACAAAGTTATCCATTTGTTTGCGGACTAATACGATTTTCTCTTCGTAATTCCAGCATGTAGCCTGAGATTTAAATTCAGCACCTCCAATAACTTTAAATTTAGGGCCATCAACGAAAAGAAAGGCAGGTGAAATACTAACTCCATCAATTGTTGTCCCGATACGATCCCCGTCCACGCCACGGAACTCAATTTGTAATCTCGCGAGAGCTTCTCTATTTCCCTCACGTCTGCCCAGTTCATTTAAATCAAAGTCAACCAGTATAACTCTGCCTTCCACGAATACTATTGTCTGGTCTGCAACAGATTGCATCCAATATCTCACACCATAGTAAATTGCCAGGGGAGCAATAGCCGCAAGAATCAGGAAACGACCGAGACTCAAGCGAAATGGATTTCTAGACTTTGGTATGTTCTCATTTTCGCCTTCAGATTCATTTGGCATAGCTCTACCGACCGACATTCTTCACATACTCCCTGGCGGTGCCGTTGTTCATGGCGGTCATGAACTTTAGTTCTTCGCCGAATTCTAGGTAGGCATAGTTGAGCGTGACGGGCAGTGTGATGTGGCGGTTTGAGGGTTTGTGGTATTGTGTGATTTTATAGTTCATCGTCCCGGTCGTGGGATAGCCTTCCTCTTTGTTGAACTCAAAAGTTCCCTTGCCGGTTATTTCTAAATAAGGTTTGTTGCCTGTTTTTTTGTCTAGGGTGATCAGCGAATACTTTTTCTCTACCTTGGTGGAATTGTTCGTCTTGCTGACAATTTTGTAAGAGGTCCGAATCACTGCGGGGTGATAGATTTTTAATTTGTCTGGCGGTGTGAGTTTTTTCTGCGAGCCAGAAATCACGAGACCCGGATTAACGAGGAACCATTTGGAAGTCACTTCAGACTCGGCGATTAGCGTTTCTTCTTCGGTTTTCCACTCCTTTTCGCCTGTCTGAGAGAGCCGTTCGAGGCCAATTTTTCCGATACTGCCGAGACGATAGGGCAATCCTTCTTGGCCTTTATGTAGCTGGATCTTGCCGTAAGCATCGACCACCATGCGAGAGCTTTCCCTGTTTTTTTCTCGCTTGCTCCCGGTCGTGTCCATCGAGGAATGATAGTTCACAATGTTTGGGACGAAGCGGAAGCCGCCGGTTGCGGCTTGAACTTTAATTCTGGCGATGGCAGGCTTCGTTCTTTTGTTGAACTCCATTTCATTCAGTGGAGTCTCAGAATTCGACTGGGCAATCGGAATGACCAGGTCAGATAACATTTGAGAAACAGTTTCCGCTGCGATGGCAAAACCGGTGTTGGGAATTTCTTCTCCACGATGAAACGTACTGGCGACACCTAAAACTCTTCCTTGATTATCTAAGACCGGTCCACCTCGATCTTCAGGGTTGATGGCGGCATCGATCTGAAGCAAGCGAGCTTCCTCTTCCTCGACAAATTCGGTGACAGTGCCTGCGGTAATTTCAAGCTCTTCTTCCAAGGCATTTGAGAGTGAATGTCTTAACACTCGGATTTCTTCTGCGAGTTCAATTTGATTCGCTTCAGCGATCGGGATGAATGTGAGACCTTCTGCTTGGATTTTTAAGACCGCTAAATCGCTGTTCGGGTTGTACCCAATGATATCTGCCTGATATTCAATACCGTCGAGTTCCACATCGATCCGATTTGCGCCGAAAACAATCTGTGCAGATGTGACGATGATTCCTTCAGGATGAACAACAAAGCCTGTTCCACTTCTTGTTTTCTCAATCTCATCAAACTCTTTGATGATGGCAAAGTCTTGGGTCGAGTTGGATTGATAATTGACATAGCCGATTGTGTCTAAGTTGAGCCCTCTTATTTCTGATGTACATTTTAAATCATATCGAAAATAAAAGTCCTGCCATTTATAGGCAAGTGCGCCAGCTTCGCCCTCGTTGGTCAACGGGAATAGGTGTGCCTTTCTAGTGAGTGGCTCGATGGATATCCCATTTTGAATCACCGTGGGCTTGATCTTTGCGTGAGCGATTTGGTCTTGCTCATATTGCATTTTGAGCAAGACCATATTGGGAATCAACGAGATGAAAATAGCCGCCAAAGCGCCTATGGGCAAAATCCACTTCAAATGCTTATATTTAGTTTTTGATTTCAATTGTTGGTTCCCTTCTCTTATTTCTTCAGTCCATTGAGAATCAGGCTGCTGCCACCTTCGGTGACTTGGCCTGTCTTCTTATGCGTCCATCGATAGGAAAATGGTTCAAATTGATACGATTTTTTGGTTTCGGCGTGCGCGGCCCAGGTTTGGGGAATCGATTGGGCCAAGCGGGCTTTGATTGGTTTCATTTCTGGATCGCCAGCCAAGTTGTTCCATTGAAGCGGATCGGTTTGCATGTCGTACAGTTCTTCGCTGCCATCGTTATAGCGGATGTATCGATAGCGAATATCACGCACCGCGCAGTGTTGGTTTTCGTCTTCGGTCACTGCGGTGTGACTCCAGTTCGCCGTAGGGTCTTTCAATAGCGGGACCAAACTTTGCCCGCTCAGTTTTTCGACGGGCGGAAGCTGGCAGAGATCGATCAGCGTGGGGAACAGATCAACCAAACTGACAGGCTGGGCACAGCGTGTGCCAGCGTGCAGGGTGTTGGGCGTCATAATGATCAGCGGCACGCGGGTTGCTTCTTCCCACAGTGTGCGTTTGTGCCAGTGGTTTTTTTCACCAAAGTGCCAACCATGATCCGACCACAGTACCACAATCGTGTTGTCGGCATGTGGGCTCTCTTCTAAGGCATCTAGCAGACGGCCAATTTGTGCATCGGCAAAACTGATGCTGGCCAAATAATGTTGCACTGCGGTGTTCCACTTGTTGGCTTTGTATAAACGCAATAGATCATCGTTTTTGCGTAACGCCAACTTTTTGCCGGGCTCGGGGACATCATCCAGATCATCGGCTTTCACTTTCGGCAGCACTGGATCTTTTGCGTTGTACAGTTCCAAATACTTGGGCGGCACATACCAGGGCAAGTGAGGGTGAAACAGTCCGCAGGCCAAGAAGAATGGCTTGTCGTGTTTCTGCTTGAGGTAGTCGATGGCATACGTGGCTGTCTTGGCATCGTCAAACTGTGGCTCAGGCTTTTGCAGAACTCCCCAGTCGACTTCGTTGGAGTAAAGCTTAATGCCAGAGAGTGGGAACTCTTCCGGAAATGGTTGGAACGCAGTGAACGGATAGAGCGGAGTGATACGACCGGTGGTGCGTGAGAAGGCATCGTCTTCAAAGATTAATCGATGATAGGCGTCCCACTGACCTGGCGGGTTGTTGCCTACGGTGTGATGAAACAACTTGCCTGCCCCGACGGCCTCGTATCCGTTGTTTTTAAAATGAACCGGCAAGGTTGTCAGGTTGGGCAGATGAGGTTTCCACCACTGGCCATTGTTGTAGATACCGGTCGATGAAGGAAACCGCCCACTCATCACGGCCGCCCGACTCGGACAACAAACCGGCGAAGCACAATGGGCATTGGTGAAGGGCGTGCCACGATCGGCCAAACGATCAATGTTCGGCGTTAAGACTTGGCCTTTGTAGCCACCAAGATAACCGACCCAATCTCGCATGTCGTCTACTGCGATGAACAACACGTTCGGTTTTTGTGTTGCGGTTTCTGATTCGGCATAGCTGTTGGAAACCAGTGGAGTGCCAAACCAGCAGAGAGCCACAAGTGACAGGAATATAATGCGGTACATGCGAGGTGATTTCATGATGGGAATGACAAAGGTTATTTGCTGTTGATTAGACCACTGGATGATTTTGAAGTTGCGTTACTTTTCTTAAAGCTTCTCGCCGTGTGCCACTGGCATTTTGCCAGTGCAAAGTACCGGGATACTAACTGTATACCAACAATTCCGCACAATAGAAACTCAAGCAGTTCGTATTTTCCCCAATAAAGCCATGCTCCGTTCCGACGAAGTGTTGACAAGATGGCCTAACTGCAATTCAGCACTGGCGAAGCCAGTGGCACCCAAAATTTATCATTACTTCTATATAGACGTACCTTCAAACCTTGATAATAGCGCACAAAAAAAGCCGCGAGATCGTTTCTCGCGGCTTTCTTTAAGGGTCAGGGTAGGTCTGTTAGTTGATATCGAACTCGTCCCAGTCGGCGAATAGGTCGTCTGCTTCGGTTGAAGCATCGCCTATGGTGACTAGAGTTTCGATTTCTTCGGCCACTAGTTCTAGGTCAGAATTATCGGCCCGATATTCAAAATCAGCAAAGATATGGTTGACATCTCCGGTTACTTCTTCGGTGTGTAGCGAAGAGGTAAGCACTTTAATGCCGTTGTTGCTGAGTTCTTTACGTGTGCTTTCAGGCATGACAACTGCGATGCCGGTTGAACCGCTGACTTCGGTGATGTCTACCACATTGGAGAGAGCGAAGTCGATTTCAACATTGCTGCTATGAACCGTTGGTAGTGTACCAGTGGCGTGCAGAGCAGCAGTTGCGGTGTCAGATGAGCCCCCATCAGCGGCTGCATAAGCAGCTTGAATCAGTTGAACATCCAAGTCTGAAATTTCTTTGCGAACACCAGGATCAAGCGTATCGTTTAGCAAGTCACCAGCGTGAGCAGAAGCGTCTAAATGCTGAGCATAGAAGTCAAGTTCTGCGGTGGTGCCATCAGCGGTTACAATCACGTTGTTGCCGCCATCTTGTGTTATCACATTTTGGAAGCCAGCGTATTGGTTCATGAAACCGTGAAGATGACCTAGTTCGTGCAAGATCACGGTGTAAAGATCGTATTGATCAGCAGATGGTCCAGCGGCCAAGTTGGCTGACCAACCTACGCCATTGGCATCGTCGTCAAGTGTCAGAATACCTTGCGATGGCAGTCCGGCTTCGTCAACACCAGTCAGTTGAGCTTCACCCAGTTGACCGTTGTCGAAGTCTTTGACGACCAAGCGAACATCGAGAACTTCGTCCATCCCTAGAGCGGCTTGCCAATCTTGCAATGCAGCTTGGAAGATTTCATCAACCGAGTTTGGCCCGGTGGTATCAACTTCTTGGCCAATCCACATTTGTGTGAATGTATCAGGGAAGATTAATTCCTGACCAACTCCTTTGCCTAGGCCAAAGTTGTTGACCAATTGGCTCAGATCAGTCAGTCCTACCGAACCGCTGTTATCGAAGTCAAGTGCGGCGGTCAAAGCGTCTGAGTCAAAGGAGAATGAAGAGTCACCAAAACGATTGACTAAGTTGGACAAATCAGCCAAGCCAATTTTGTCATCGTCATTGATATCGTAAGGGACAGCCCAAACTTCAGTTTCTGGTTGTTCACTAGTACCAGAAAGTACACGGCCAAAGTTGACCACATCTACGGCTGCTGAACTGAGTTCGATGCCCAGTGATTTGGGTCCGAACTCAGATCCATCGACGCCCATGTCTACATGGTCGTCTGCAAGTGATTCAAAGCGAACCCGTCCGATCAGTACAAACTGGTCACCACCGACTCTATCGAGATCGGTTGAACCTGAAATGCCCGTCACAGTACCAGCAGCATCGTTGATAACAACATTGCCATTTCCGCTGAATGCTGAGGAGTATTCAAATCCTGTGGCACTAAAGTAATCGGTGTTGTAGCTCAGGTCAAAAGCTGCACCTGAGATACCTGGCCCCATGGCTGTGTTTCCCCAAACTTCAACCCAATAGCTGTCCCATTCGTTGACCCAGCTTTCGCTCTTCGGCAAGACAGCAAGTTGAGAATTGGCATCCACAGAAGTTTTCTGTTTGGCAACCGTGGTGAACAGTCCTGTACCTTCAGCAAGGGGAAGTCCATTTTCGGCTGTGACCGAGCCTTGAAGTGGAGCACCACTACCTAGTATTGCAACAATCTGGCCACCGACGTTCAATGTAGTAGTTTCACCTTCGATTGAGAACTGGATTAGATGAGCCAGATTCAATGTAAGAGTAAAGTTACCACCAGTTCCTACCAGCATCGAATCGTTGGCAGTATTTGCATCACTGGCAAAATCCTCACCTGCGATGGATTCACTACCAGAGATATCTAAAAAGGCATTGTCATCGGCATAGTTCATGGTGCCGTTGGTTAGATTGTAATTCAAGTCGGATGTGTCAAACATGCCGCCAGACAAACTGATCGTATTGGAAGGCAAGATACTCATTTCTGTATCACGAACTGTGATGTTGAAAGGAACAGCAACCGGCCCATTACCCAAGTCAATTGGATTGTCAAAGGTTAAGCCGAAGTTGGCCGCTTCAGCCGCAGCAGTTGGGTCTCCACCAGGCATGGCAGGGTCACCAGGAGCAAAGGTTCCAGCAGTGTTTGTCAGAGCAAAATCTCCACCCACAATCTGAATTTCAGTTGGGTTGATTGCATTGTCTAGTCTGACAAAGATCGAGCCAGTGGCCGAAGTGGAGTCTGAACCAGGGCTTTGAGCCGTGATTGGTTGTGAACCCCAGGTGCCAGTTGTTGTGATACTGGTATCACCCATGTCGATGATAAATTCACTCGCCTGAACAATATCGATTCCTTGATTGGTCACTTGATATTGCGAGCTATTAAAGGAATCCGTGTTAGCGAGCAAATCTGATCCTGTACCAGCAGTAGGAATACGAATACCATCTTGAGGAAGCAATTCAAAGATAAAGTCAGGTGTTGGTGTAGGGTCATTAAACGCACTATCGGTTCCGGTGA
>NVWB01000141.1 GCA_002733575.1 Blastopirellula sp.
GCTGGCGGCTACCGGATTTCTGAACCTGCCGCCGATACGGCGGTTGCTGCTGCTCTTGTCTCATCGTTGGCAGGAGCCGCGCTTCCCGCGGAAAGCGTCTATTTCGGCGAAGTCAGCCTATCAGGAACCAGCCGCCCGGTTGCACACACACAGCAGCGGTTAAAAGAGGCACAGAAGCTCGGGTTTTCCGGCGCCGTGGTACCCAAAGGCAGCCTTGAAAAGAACAGCTCCGCCGGTCTCAAGGTTATTGAGATCGGAGAATTGGCCGAACTGGTGGCAATTATTGCTGCATTGGCACCGAAGAATCCGGGTGTTGACTAGGTGTTCGATCTCAAGCTCTGATCATGTATCGTGCTAAAAAAAATTGGCATTGCAATTCGGATTAGGTTTATTGAAATTGTATTGGAGCTTGTGCAAGTGCAAGTCTCGCAGTTTTGCCTTTTTTATGGGCCATCTCTTTCGTCATGACTTACACAAAATTTATTATCGCAATTGTTTGCCTGTTTGCTTTTACCCTTGAGGCATCGGCATGTCAGCTTGCCCCAAACACACCGAGCAGCGAAATGGGTGACGATCTAGTTCATAAGGGTAACGTGATTTTCGTTGGCGTTGTTTCTGATATAGATTTTGAGCAGAAACCTGATGAAACTTCATGCATGTTGGTCAAGTACAAACCTTCGGAAATGTTGTTTGGCATTGAATCTAAAAATTTTACTTACAAAGTGTGTGGTACAGAAACACCTCTGTCATCTGCGGTTAAGTCATTCCAAGGATGGGCAGAAGATATAGGAATTGGGATCGGAAATGAGGTACTTGTGGGTTTAACAAAAGAGCCGGTTCCGGGTGCAAAAGAAAACCCATCTTTTGAACCCTACTTCCGTATTATGTTTGCGTCGTGTTGGCCATTATCGGCCCGGCTTGATCTAGCATCGGAGGAGGAGCGAAAAAACATGTTGAATAATGCTCGAAAAATGATTCGTGAATATGCATCGAGATAAATTTCTGCAAATCCATGATGCTCTAATGCCCAATCAGTTTTCCGGTCGCCATAGCCAAATGATGTGGCTGGTGGTGGGCGCCGATTGACATCATCCCGAAGAAACCCAGCGCGGCAATTTTCGCAAGTTCTGTATCCGATTTGGAAGCCACGGTCATAACCGCACCGGTGGACATGGTTTTTGCTGAAACCGTCCAGCCTTTGATCTTGTCCAACTCCTTGGCGTGGGCCGGGACCATTGATTGAATCGCGCGCAAGGTTCTGCCCTTGCCTGTGATGGTGAAAACCATTGCATCGCCTTGGCGCGATTGTTTGGCTACCGCATTGAGGGTCAGTTCATTCATATCGACGAGATGTTCGCGCAAGGCTGAGATGTTTACTTTAGACCAATCGGCATCGGGATCATCCATCAACATCGCGACGATTTCGGCCATGGCGGCGAAGGCTGATTGTCCGCCTTCGGTTGGTAGTGTGGTTTCACCCGTTTGGGCTGAGTGCGTGTCGTGGGTGTGTTGGGCGATGGAAATCTGGAAGCTGCCAAACAAGATGTTTAGGACGGCAAAACCGGCAAGTGGGATACGGCGCATAAGGGTGTCTCCTGTTAAAAATCAGACCATAAGCGAAGAAAACTTGCATTAATATGATTTCAATCATACCAATAGTACATGTTACCGCGAATCTTCAACGTTTTGCCAAATACCGCCCTGAAAGCGAAAAGCATTCAGAAGGGCGAGGTATTGTTTCGGCAAAAGGACGATAGTTATGCGATCTTTTTCCTTGAGAAGGGCTGCATACAATTGGTTCGTCATACTGAAAACGGCGAAGCCATTGTCATTCACCGCGCAATAGCCGGAGAAACCTTCGCGGAACCTTCCATGTTCTTTGAGCAATATCACTGCGATGCCATAGCGCTGGAAGACGCTGAACTTATCAGCATTGACCGGGATGCCATCCTCGAAGCCATGGGACGAGGCGCYGCYTTCGCYATCGCGCTTTGCGCMCGATTTGCCAGTCARGTTCAAACCTATCGGCGACGCATCGAAATTCAGGCAATCCGCGCTGCCGATGAAAGAGTATTCGCAGCAATCGCCGACGGGATGCTGGGGAAAGAAATCAAACAATTCGCCGCTGAAATCGGGCTTACTCATGAGGCGACTTATCGAGCGTTGGCTAAATTAGTGAAGGATGGACGGATTGAGAAAGCCGGGCGTGGCCGCTATTCGATGGGACGGGTAGCGGAGGAGTGAGGAAGGCTGCTTTATTCATCTTTGCAAAAACGTCTTTTTTCTTGACACAGACCGACGTCAGCAATGCGGGCAAAGTGACAATGTTGGGGATGCGCTTTGACCGGTTTGCGACACGGGTGTGATGCGCCGGGCGCCTCCTTCAAATATACAGCATCGACAGTAATCAGCGTATTTTGGCATCCGACGTCTGTCCAATTCAGGATTAAGGTTAGTTATTTGCTCGCTGTCCCAGTTTGGCTCCAAATGGATTTCACTGCCGTGCTCGCTTCGTCGGGAGTCCTACCAAGCAGGCGAAGAACTGCCTCGCATGTATCTGTCAGTGTATTTCTAATATCGGAATCTGTGTTTACAGTGCTGATGGCAAGCGCTTGTATCGCGCGAACTTGTAACGATAGCAGTGGGGTAACAGCGACCCGAAACACACTATTGGCTCTGCCTCGTTCTATTAGCATCTCCAGATTTCTTGACGATTGATCAATTCCGGAATCAAGCATTCCAACCGTTGCTGACAGCGTTTTGCTCCACGAAGGGTGAGCAATTGCCGCCGCCATAAATGCATAGACAGTTACGGCCATGGCCTCATCATCTTTGTCAGGTCGATTGATCGTTTCGATGATCATTTCGACAATTTCATTGGCAACAGAAGAGGCAGCAACACGAATTGCCTCGTCCCTGTTTTCGAAATGATTGTAGAACGTACCGTGTGACACACCGGCAGTCTCCACAATCTCCTTTATGGTTGTCCTGTCAAGACCACATAGCGAAATCGTTTCTACGATCCCATCCAGTATTATACCCCTAGTTCGCTCTTTTTTTGGCATTTTCCTAGCCTTGTCCTGAAAATGACGGCGAACGTTATGCTCGGAAATAGTTTTATCGAACATTCGATGATGTGAATTTGTATCAATGGTCATAATTATACATTCATTCCAAAAATGGTTGACACTACAAAATTAGTCAAGTATCTACTTATCATCAAATTCACGTGTCGCGCAACCGACAAGCTTATGCAACCCTTATAATGGAGAAGAATTTATGCCATTCGAACAGATGTTTAAGAATCAAACCAAGTTCGCTGATATAATGATGAAATGCCGTGCTGACCTCCATTCTATTCTTGGTGTGCTTGTCATGTTGGGAGCTTCGGCACTAGGCTTCAATCTGGCTTTGTCCGCATCACTGGACACTCCTTCCCATCTTCGCCTGATAGACCGACTAGACCGACCTCAAGATGGTTATTGTCTGGATATCCCCGGAGCTCCACCAAACATTCGTGTTGAACTTCCATTGTTTGCCCACAATTGCATGACATCTCTGACGATCGATACTTCGGTAGTGCTGACGTCAGATGGGTACATTCGATTTCCCAATGTCAAGCGATGCGTGACTGTAATGGGCATCCATTCTTCATTGCCCGGCGCAACTGTAAGGCTCGGTGAATGCAACCCACCCAACCCTTTTATCGACATCTCAAAGCTACAGCGCTTTACCCATCATCCCGACGGCCGCCTTACGCTCACAGATACCGACCTCTGCCTTTCAGTTGGATCTCGGTCAGCTGAAACGCTCTCTCCAATACACCGATGGCGCACCCTATTTGTCGAAGACTGTGCCGTAGCAAAACCAGCTCGATCTCGGTGGGAGTTCATCGTTCCGAAGGGTTGAAAAATATTCAGAACGAACAATGTGAACGTACGGAAATTCTATTTGACAACTTTAAAGCCCAGTGAACGTGAGAACGCGAAATGCCCGTAGATATTAATGAAGCCAAACAACACTTTGCCAATAAATCTGCATGGCATCATCTAAAGGGCAAAATAATTGAAGTTGGACTATATGTTGCATCGGGTCGGGTAGAGTTAAACAAGCCGGCACCGCGAAATATGCCGGTTTGGACCCTTGACGGAGATAAGGTGTCTCTGGACGATGTTTTCAGAAAGAATCAGGACGAGAACAAGCTAACCATTCTCAATATGGGTAGCTTTACCTGCCCCGTTTGGAGAGAGCGGCAACACAAAGTTCAAGAATTGGCCAAATTATACCCAGACCATGTTTCAAGTATATGCATCTACGTTAGAGAGGCACATGCAAGTGATGAATGGGCTCTGGACATGAACGACAAACTGAATATCTCATATCCCAAGCCAAAGACTATCGAAGAAAGAATAGTCGTCGCAAGTCGCGCAAAAGAGGAGCTGATGGATACCGATGCTCTGGTCTACGTCGATAGTCCAGAAAAAAATGCTGTTAACAAAGCCTATTCTGCGGTGCCAATTCGAATTTGCGTGATCGACGCAAACGGTGAGCTCGTATTTCGGTCCGAGGGCTCAGGTCCGTTTGGATATAAGCCGGAGGATTTGGCCACATTCTTGGAAAAGACCATCGGGCCAAGAGACGGAATACAGAACATAATCCATAATGTTGGAGTGGATTGCGAATGATGCCCGCTTCCAACATTTCGGTTGTGTACTAGAAACGACTAAGTAATCAGCAGTCCGATATCCAATTAGCGACATACCCAAATCGGTAACTATGGGCTCAGGGCGGACACCGAGCCTCTGTATGGTCCTTCATTCAGTTAACGTGGGTTTTGCAGCGCGTTTTCGCACTGAATGATTTCGACGACTTGCGTGCCGTAAAAAGATTGCAAATTTTCCGGTTTCAGACGCTATTTGGCCAGATTTCCAGACGCTGCAAAAATAATCACTTTTACAATCCAGATCATACGGTGTTGAGCAATCGCTCCATGAAATAGTGAACATCGTTTTCACCAACAATCTCAAACCCGTGGCGCAGATAGAGACTTCCAACAGGGTTCCATTTCAAAAATTCCAATTTGACCGGTAAGTTCATTTTGTCGGTTTGAGATAAACAGTGTTTCAAAATTCGGGAACCAAGTCCGTTCCCTCTATGCTGCTGCGCCAAATAAAACTCTCCAAATTGAATATGCTTTTTAGTGGAGAATACTGAGACAACGCCGATACGCTCATCATTACGAATTATTCGGACAAAGGGTTTTTCACTAAACCGATTCTTGTGGACGGTGTATTGAAATTCTTCATCCCATCCCCAACGTTTTTCGATATGCGGCCCCATGGCATCACGTTTTGCATCAAACGCTTCATTCAATGCGCTGATGGTTTTCGGAAGAACCTCAAATTCTACATCTGGCGGCAACGGTGGAAATTTTATAGTCATGGGATTCAAATTAGCAGGTGCCACCCATAAAATGTATGTTTGAAGCATGGTTTCAAAATGTATGTTCCATCAACTTTATGGCTAATGTGGAAAATGACCGTCAGTCCTCTGGCCTCTGAAACCAGCGATATGATCACCCTTTCCAGTCATATGACCATGCGGGTTGCTCCAAAAATTCCTCCTGCAACAACTACCAATATGTGGATGTTTTAAAATATTTCTTTGAGATTTTAAAACAAATCTTTAACAACCCGTCTAAGGCACCAATCTAAAACGCTCTGAAAACTGTCTAATTGGTGTGATTTTGAAAACTACTCCTAAGGAACTCGTGCCGTACTTGTGAAAGTACCAAGCGAATTCCCAATTTGTTCTAGGAACCGAGAGGATCGATGAAAAAAGTGTTCACTGTTATTTTAGCAAGCATCATTGTGGTAGCGGTCGTTGTATTCCTCGCGATTACACTGGCGTTCAACAGCAATGACCATAGCCAATATGACCTGCCAAAGCACACCACCACGGGCACGCGTACCAGCGAAAGTAGCGAGCATCAAGCCGTCGCACGTCTGGTCACTGCAGGCATGGCCAAGCCGCCCAATCTGGGACGTAAAGAACTAATGCAGCTAATGCGCAAGCAAATGGATGATCGAGGCGAAGCCTTTAAGATCAGTTCTGAAATTCGTCCTGTTGACGCAGGCGGGGTAAGCGCTGAGTATCCGTATTGGTCA
>NVWB01000142.1 GCA_002733575.1 Blastopirellula sp.
CCATACGTCCTGCATGTCATTAACATTGGCGAAGGCTATTTGCGCCGCCTCTAACTTCTTAATAATTTCTTCTGCGTTTAAAGTGGAAAACAGTGTTTGAATAATGTCTCTTAGCTCTTCTCGATTGCTAGATCTGAGTGTGTTGTTCTCAAACCTGGAATCAGTTATTAAACTTTCAGCCATGCTGGTCTGCCCGGGCTTTGTTCTCCATATCGTTTAATCTAGGCATACAAACTGTGTGTCGTTGTTCCAAGACGTTCAGCCACCTCGGCAACTGAATATCCTCGATCAGTAACCTGCTTGACTGCTTCAATTCTAAATGCCTCTGTGTACCTTTTTCCACTGCTCATAAACACCTCTCATATAGTTACATTATATGGCTTTTAGGCGTCTAGCAAAGGCTGGGAAATCCAGTGCAATGAATGGCTCACTACAGGGTGTCTGTTATTGGCACTTAGCTGATTGGCAATGTCACGCCGATAGCACAAACTCACGAAGAGGTTCTTAGATGGCCATGCCTACAGGATTGACATACAAAACTTGTAGGGCTAAAGTCTTAAAGAAATAGGTAAATGGGAATACTATGGCTAGGAAAGCATCGCAAACACTAACAGATGGTGAATTGCGCCTCATGCAAGTGATTTGGAGATTGGGGTCTGCAACAGTTCGAGATGTAGTGGTCGAGTTGGAGAAAAAGGATAAGGTTGCATATAACACTGTGCAGACAATGCTGCGCATTCTTGAGGAAAAAGGCTACTTATCACATGAGAAACTTGGCAGATCTTTCGTTTATTCGCCGATTGTTGAACGCCAGAATGCACGCAGTGCGGCTTTGAAAAAGCTACTTGCCAACTTCTTCGATGATTCGCCGCAGTCTTTGTTAGTAAATTTAATTGAAGATGAAGAGCTAGACGTGGCAGATATTCAGAAGCTGAAGGGATTGATATCTCAATCCAAGTAGGTCGTTACCTATGTATGAGCTTATAACATTTTTTACTCGGCTTGCATTAGCCTACTTGCTCCTTGGATGTATGCTGGTAGGAGCGATATCGCTATTACTTCGACTGTGCTCTCTAAATGCTGCCGCGAGGCACAAAATCTGGGTGACGGTATTGCTCGTTCTTGTTCTCGCGCCTTTTTTCAGTTTGTTGCCTAATGCGTCTAAAGAAGACTCGGAGAGCATTAAACTAATTGAAGAACGTAATTATGCTGAACAAACTACAAGAGCACCATCGATAGAACAGGAAGAATATCTGTCTGCTCTAGCAGCAGAAATTGACACCGCCGTTCAAGGCAAAGAATTTTTTGACGAACCAGGATTGAACCTGGGTATTGGATACTCCACTTTTAATGCCTTGAGTGCCGCAGTAGTCAAAATGACTATGTTTCCAGAGTTTCTTGCCTCGCTTTGTGCTGTTCTAGCTCTAGGCATATTCTCGAAGTTCGTTTTCTACGTTCGCTCGCTGCGATCATTACGTGCACTAATTGATGCCTCTGAGCAGGTTGAGGGTGAATGGGCAGAGATATTAGAACAAAACTCGAATCTACTGAATATGCGCAGGCGCGTGGAACTACGACAGAGTGGATGCCTAAGCACGCCCTCAACTTGTGGCGTACTAAATCCCTGTATTATCTTGCCAATCGCAATGGTGTGCGATGGCAGTTTTTCAGAATCGCGTGCCCAGATATTGCAACACGAGTTAGCACACATTAAACGACGAGATACTCTGGTGGCTGGACTACAGGCGATTTTCTCAATATTTCTTTTTTGGCATCCGGCTGTTGGCTATGCTAATAAGCAAATACGTATTGAGCGTGAAATCGCGTGTGATGACTGGGTAGTTAGTCACAGCGAACACTCAAGCAATACATCGGTTAGGGCCTACGCGTATAGTATTGTTGATATAGCAGAAACGCTTAGCGCTCACACTCCCCCAGCCCATTCGCTTGCCTGCGTTAGTAACTCCCTAGGACTTCAAGCGCGCATTCAAATTTTACTCGATAGAAAGGTAGATCATTCTACATCGGTAGAATTCGTCCCCAATCTTTGGATGGCAACAATGGCTATTGGGTTTCTGTTTTCTGCATCTGCTTTACTACCCAAGATTCCCCAGAGCACTCTTAAGGTAGGCATGGAGGCTGAATCAACAGAAAATCTCTCCTTTCCAGAGAAATATCTTCAAGATGCAAGGGTATTTGCAGAGCCTATTACTGAGATCGAACCGTCAGTTCATCTGGCCGATCAGGCTAGGCAGGAATTAGTGGACTATGAATTACCGTTGCCAGTTCCGAAGCTAAGCTCGAGATTCAATATTGAAGAAACTTTTGTAACCCTATCTCGAGCTGAGAAAATAAAGAGCACGTTCGAAGCTAGAGCGGCTGAATCTTTACCTCTGGAAAAGCTATTTATCGATAGTATTAATTCTGTAGTGCATAGGGTTGATTCATTTCCGGTTGCCGAATTTTCTCAGCTGTTAAATGCTTCTCAGGTCGCTGTTGCCCCTATTGTGAACACGGCCAATTCTGAGAGCAGCGATCTAATTATTATCGATAATCTTTCCAAAGCAGAACTTGCTGTCGAAATTAGGAAGGTTGGGGTCGAGTTCTATCGAGTTTTCAATGCAATTACAGATAGAGACGACATGAAGGTGCACTGTGAAACTCAGGCCGTTACGGGTTCGCATATACGCAAAACAATCTGTGAGCCGGAGTTCTTGCGCACTGCTCGTAGCGAAAACATCAGCAATTCGGCAGGGCTAAAGAACTACAATACATCTGTTGGTTTGGAAGGAGATATGAAGGCAGAGTATACAGAGCTGGCCGCAGAAATTCTTCACGAGATGAAAAGCAACCAATACCTGTTAGAGCTGTATCAGGTTTTGGAGGGGTTAAGGGGGCGCTTGATGGAGATGGCTTGATCCAGATTGCATTCTGCAGAATGCCCATAATGGCTCAGGTCCTAATGGAGGCCTTGGAAACACTCACCTATGGCCAACGGACCACGAAAACTCATAGTCCGTCGCTCCAAATCATAACTCGATGATTTTCAAGGAAAAATGGTGGGCCCACAGGGACTCGAACCCCGGACAAACGGATTATGAGGCAGTGGAACCGGGAGCTGTCTGATCCAGCAAGTTGAAGAACTCTAAGAGTTTCTTCTTAGCCGAACCTCCGAGGTCGACCGAAACCGAACCTCTTCCGAACTCAGCTGAAATCTATATGCCGACCGAGCCGCGTAGGTGACAGATTCTCAACCCCTTTCTCTGACCGAGCACCGAATTAAGACCGAAATCAGGTCCGTATGTATAGGATCAGCAGTGGACTGATTTGGTATGGGTTATGTGATATTCGAAGTACATTAACCGCTCTCTATTGTCATGATTATAATTGGTCGAAAAAGATAGGATCGCACATTCAAGAATTTCTTAGATTTTCGTTGGGAAGTCATATACGATAAAAATCGTGGGATTGGGAGATGGTCAAAAATTTGGTTCTAATAGTTCTATTGGAGATTCTAGTTCGGATCACAAGAGTTGATGATGTTGTAGAATCACTGGTTTTCATGAGAGAAGCCGTAGCAATGAAGCTGGGTATTTCACTTTCCATAGGCGACCGTAGTATCCACATTTTTTGAGAATAATTTTCGATAGGAAATTCGAAAAATAGGTGTGATGCGAGGAAAATAATAAGAAAAATAAAAAAGGAAATTCTGAATATGGATAAGTTTTACAACGATGAGGAGTTGTTGAGTAAATCTCATTCTACGAAGATAAAGTTCATGCAGGGGGACCGGAAGAAAGATGTTTCATTATTCAATGATCTCGTCAGAGTCTGCTTCCAGAGATTTCAATCTAGTCTTTCGAGACGTATAAGTCTTGATGATATCAAGATTAGCAATGGATCTATGTCTGATAGCTTTATTGAGAATAAGGCTGATTTGACTAGCCTGTACTTAAGTAATTATTACGAGATCCCCAATATACTTGAGCTAAACCCCAGCAACAGAGAAGAAGAATATGATAGATATGAAGATCCAAAGTCTGTTCTAGATACGTTTAGGAAGGCGCTATATAACCGTAAAGGGCTTGCGGTTCTTATAGGGGATGTTGGCGAAGGCAAGTCTACGTTCCTGTCCAAGCTTTCTTTAGAGTTGAGAAGTGAGTCATGTAGTAATGAAGGCTTTTCTTTCGTTCCAGTAATTATTGACGTCCAAAAATTCATGTCTAATGCTGGGGAATTGGATGTATTGGACGAATCAAAGATCATTCAAAAATTTTGGGAAGAGGTGAGAGAAAAAATTGAAGGGCACTTGTCGAATAGGATTGAGATAGTGGTTTATTCGGCATTGCGATCAGTGCAAAAATACATAGAGAAAAAATTATCATTTCGAGCTGCTTTGAAGTTCGATGAGGTTGAAGCCGAAGTTGAAATAGGCAAACCGGTAACGACTGATAACGAAGAAGGAGTAATTAAGCTTGTAAAGAATTTCGACTATATACGGCGTTACTCAAAGAAAATGGAGAAGGAGGATTGTCGATTGGTGCTGATTTTCGATAATCTGGACACGTTCTACTATGACCACGAGAGATTCATCTTTACTCCAGATGGCCACGAGCGGATGCGCTCTAAAGTAAGGATAATAAGAAGAATATTTGAAGATGCGGTTTCTCAGTTTTACGGAGAGAACGATAGCTTTCTGTCTTCAATCTTCACCGCCCGGCCTTATGTCTATGAGCAAGTATTTCTAAATAGCCAAACGGCGGATACTAGAATGCCACTTCCTCGACTTTTTTCATTGGTTCCTGTTGAGCCTCAAGTTGTAGTTCATACTAGACTATTAATGCTAGAGCACCTCATCAAGTATATCAATAAATCCGACGTAAAAGGGGGTAAGAAAGACGCATTGAACCTTCACTATGGGGATTTTATGGACTTCGTTTCAGCTATGGAGAATCAAGTCGGAAACCATGGAAATGCTCTCTATGTAAAACTGCATGCCATTGCCAATCAAGGGTTCAGATCAGTAATCGATTTCTATGATGAATATTTTTTCTATTCCGGCAATAGAAATTTTGAAAGCTTCTTTTCACACAATGTGCTCTATATGTACCTTTTAGATATGATGCAAGCATACTCTCAAGTATCACCAGAGTTTTGTGAGCATAACAAGAAGGCTCATTTTCCGAATATGTTCCTTGTTCGTGGTGATGCTCATTGCAACGGTGAATACAAAGACTATTGTCATGATCAAACTAAGCCGCTCTACTTTCTCAAATATCTAATTTTGCTCATAGTTGCAAGTGGAGAACATCGAGTGAGAGAGATATTCAACATTTTGAGTGACTACGAGGAAAGCATTCTTCAGATTGCGCTTGGCGGATTGTCGACAATAAACGACTCTAACTGTATTCAATTGCGATTTACTCCTGATGAACAAAGGGGGCACCAGTCGCTGATAGACACAACGCTGGCTAAGCTTACCAATCGTGGATCGTTTCTCATAGAGAATGATTATTGTTTTTCGTTTGAGTGTTTACAATTTTACTGGGAAGACTATTTGTTAATGAGGCCTAAAATGGAATTCCTAAATATTCCTGATTCTGAATTTGGTCGTTATTTAGATCCTACGGATGCAACTATGACATATGACTATTTCCTTCATTCTGACGAGGGATATTACCAATCGAGCAGAGAGATGATGATTCGAGGAAAGGCCAAAAAATCTATAGTCCTAGTTGAGCTATTAAGGGGGGCGGTTTTATGGGAATCGGGTTTACATTCCGCGTCTTGGGCTAGAATAAAACTATTGAATGGTTCTACTAAAAGTTTCTTTGAAGATGGCTTTTTTGATAATGTGTCAGAAAAAGTGATTGCGGATTCTAAGCACTTGGTGAGCCATGGTGGAGAATTTGCGACAGAGTTGAGAGAAATTCGTCAGTCTATTCGATCCAACTCAATCTACACTTCATTCTTTGAAGAACTATTAGCGGAGAGGAGTGAGAAAGCCTAGAAAACCTTCGGGCATATTAGTTTTACGAAACTAACTATCAGTTTCTGTTAAAGCTATTGTCGCTTGTTTTTTTAAGGTACTGACAAGTTAACTCCCAATCTGTCAGTATTTGGAGCATGAATCAGCCTAATACCTACAAGCGCCACCGTTTCCCACC
>NVWB01000030.1 GCA_002733575.1 Blastopirellula sp.
AAGCAGAGATATGGCGTTAATAGGCAACCCTAGAATCACTCGTAAGCGACGTTCGGCAACCCGAACCCCGCCTGTATTATTAAAGGTTCCGCCAAGCGATCCATTATTAGTACGAGTTCGTTCGACAAGTCGTCCATGGAGTGAATTGATCACTTCGGCTTCAAATCGATAATACTGCTCGCGGGCTTGACCTTCATTTGCTGCATCATCATTACCAGCCTGGAATTTGATTTTATTATTAACGTGCTGCCAAACTCGCAAAGCATTATCACGTGCCTCGATCTTCGCATCTAAATCTCGATACGAGAAATACAAGTCCCAGTATGCGTTCTCCACATCACTGACCAAATTTCGCACAGCAATTTCAAAATCTGCCATACTGATATCGGTTCGTGTCCGAGCAATTAACACACCATTAATATACCCTGGCTCCGAGTCTGGACCTGCGATACGGTTAAACAGTACGCCTGCTCCTTGCAACAGTGGCTGGCGCAATTCYGCATCGACATAAGTATCCCAAGAGTGYCCAAAGCTTGATGACAAGTTGGTAGWAGTTTGGTTATTGTTGTCGTACTCAGTAACATTACGCAAAGTRAACACACYACCGGTTGCACTTTGCTTGGTTAAGCTCACTTCATAATTGTGGWAATCTTGCTTGAATAATCCACCATYACCTACGGTRGAATTATTGACTCCAAAATCGTTTTGCTCAAAGTAAGCACTTGCTCCAAAACTGGCATCAAATGCACTCAAAGCGGCCTCTTCACCAAAGCGGCCATCGGTGTAAGCAATTGCAGGATCGAATACGGTCACCAATGCCTCGGTGCCACGTAGTACTCCGCCTAAATCTCGCATCACTTGCGAGTTATTTAATGCAGCATCAACTGCTTCTTCTAAGGTGAGATCACTATAAGAAGACCCAATTTTTTCATTGTCCGGAGAAATTGGAATGACTGATAATGCACTTCCGTCTTCACAACTATTAGGAACTGGCTCTTCGATGCTTAATCCTCGATCAGCATAATCTGCAATCAATTGCTCACAATAGGCTGGCGCATCTGGACAGTCATAGCTGTTCCAACATTTTAAAGCGCAACCATTCAACGAAACTGTGATACAGCTGGTAACGACAGTCAACCATCGCGTAGTGCGACTTAACATCGTTGAGCCCTCCTGGGTCGTATAGCGGATTCAGCAGATTGATTAGTGAACTTGAATTGGGTCAGTCACTAATCAGTAAATACAATCAACAAACATCAGTTCAATGCCAGGTATCAAAGAAGTCTCGTTGCGGGTAAACGGACCTCTTTCCTGATTGGACATACGATGTAGCTACAAGTTTTTTCGGCAGAGTCCCCACTTAATACACAGTAAAACCGTCATTTTCTGTAGAACGAGACTGATTGCTATCATGCTTTTAACCCTGTATACCATGATATTTGGACTTAGAATCACCTTAACCGTTACATATTACCGGACCGCTTTATATTCGTTTCAGCTACAAAGTCTCTATGAGAACTTCCCCATTGTCTGATAAACTGTTCGTTAAATTTCACGCTGGTACTTAATTGTATCGCGTTACAATTTATCTATACTGAGGTGAAACCCTCTCGCCTTCATCGATCAAAGAAATCAATATGAATGGTTCCTCATCCAATTCAGAAAACGCACCAGGACGTGAACATTCTGATGCGAATAAGCCAGAAGCAATCCCAGATCAACAACAGTTGTTTGAAAACGTGTTGAATAGCACTTTTTCAGATCCAGATGCCCATGCTGTAAGACAAGCAATTGTAAAAGCCCGTGCTGACTCTCCAGAAGCAGATTACACCGATCCCGAAGTCTTGACCCGATTTGTGGTCTATTTACTACGGGAAAAACTGGGGGCAGAAGCAATATCGAGCTCCACTTTACTATCCATGGCAAGCACTGTAGCTCAAACGCTTTTGGAAGACCCTGAAGCAAAAATCAGATTGTCCAGGCTATGGCTTCAATTCAACGTGTAGAAAATGAGTACCTCTTCTAATACATCAGATCAACAACATCGTGTAGAGGAAAACCAAGGACTGGTTTACTCCTTAGCGCAATCAGTCCACAAAAAACTGCCTGGACAGTTCGGATTAGATGATTTGATTGCTTATGGCCAAATAGGTCTGGCCCAAGCTGCAAAAACTTATGACGACTCTAAAGGAGCCGCATTTTCCACGTTTGCCTATTATCGGATTCGAGGTGCCATTTATGATGGAGTCTCGAAAATGAGCTGGACTTCGTACGCGGCACAGGCACAAGCCAAGTACCAGCAACACGCCAACGATGTAATGCAAGCCGGAGTCGAAGATAGCCCTAAGACTGATAAGCCAGAAGAAGCTGATGCTCGTTGGTTAGGCACTGTAACTCAACGATTAGGAATCGTCTATCTGGCCAGTCATTCAGCGTCAGAGACAGATGCAATGATGCAAGTGGCAGATGAGCATACTAAATCTCCCGCCGAAGCAACTGAATCGAAAGAAGTGCATCAAACTCTCAGACAAAAGGTCGACTGCTTGCCTGACGATGAGCGAAAACTGATTCAATTCACCTATTACGAAGGGCTTTCGCTCAAAGAGGCAGGAGAAAAACTAGGAAAAAGCAAGTCATGGGCCAGTCGGCTTCACCAGAAAATCCTAGATCGACTTGCCCATGAGATGAGGACCAGCCAATAACACAGGGCCACTTAAACATCGGGGCCGCATAAACAGAAAACTGCTTATATTGAATCAAGTGGCTAGGTATTGTTGTAACAATTGCGTCAATAATAAGACCATTGTATCACGTTTTCTAATCAGCCTTCCATTCACCATTTTAAGCGCAAATTCTGTAGACTATACTTAGAAGATTCGTCTTTTACTAATAATCAAGACCTCATTGCCTCACGTTTTCAACAAGTACTTATGAAGGGTACACCTCATGTCTTCTCCTGAAGTCATTGATATTGAATCTCTCGTTACCGCTTTTTCAGAAGATCATCCAAGTGGTGTTGAATTACGTCAATCAGATCATGCCTCGCTTTATCACGATTTGCGGGGTGCGTTTGAAAAATCAGTAAGAGCCGAACGCGATTTGGTTCAGGCTCAATCTTTCCCAGACGAAGATTCCTCCGAGATAGAAGACCCTCAGTGGGGTGAAGTCCGCACACTTGCGATTGAAGTCTTGCAAAATCATTCCAAAGACCTTGCTGTCGCCTCTTGGTTAACCGAGTCGTTATTCCGCTTAAAGGGTTTCCCTGGCTTGCGAGATGGCATTCGGGTCTGCCTTGAAATCAGCAAGCGGTACTGGAGCGTGATTCACCCTGAACCGGATGAAGATTACGGATACGAAGATACGGTCGCTCAACTAGATGGGCTCGCAGCGGAACGCAGTTTTGGTCCCATCGAGCTGATTCCAGTCACGAGAGAACACGATGGTTTTTCAATTTTTGACTTCAATGAAGCCAATCGTATCGAGGCGATGGAACATAAAGAGAAACAACACCGGATAGAAAATGGGGAAATTGATCGCGCTCGCTTTGATGAATCCTTTGTTCAAACGGGGCGTGAAGCCCTAGAAACCACGATCGATGATATTGGCCAATGCATAGACGATTTAAAAGAATTGGGCGATTTTCTAGATGAAAACTGCACGAATAATTCTTTTGGAGACCCTACCTCTCCATCCCTGACCTCTTTTCGAAAAAAACTAGAAGAAATACGCGGTACGATTCAAAATCTTCTGAATGAACTCCTTCCCAATGATGAATCTACAGCCAGCGAAACTACAAGTGAAGAATCGTTGAATGATGGATCAACGGGTGAAATGACTCAAGCTGTCCGAGTTTCAGCCCCAGGTGAGATTACCAATCGCAAGGATGCAGTAAAAGTATTGAAGAAAGTGGCAGAGTTTTTCCGCAAAACCGAACCTCACTCTCCAGTCTCCTATTCTTTAGAACAGGTCGCCAAATGGGCCGATTTATCGTTACCCGAACTTCTTAAAGACCTAATACATGATGATTCTGTCTTATCAGAACTCCAACGACGCGCCGGAATACCACTAGACGACTCATCCTCAGAAAACGACTAGTAATTTCAAGAGAAATTGAATAAATCGCCTATCCTTCTAATTGAATTTCCGAATCTATTTTACAGATAATTGAGAAATATCAAAGAAATTTGATTAAGACTGTTGTAATTTGCTCTCAATTTGATGAAATAGAAGTACTAGTCATTATTCGGGAAACGAAAGATGATCATTTTCTTGATGACCGTCGGTATACACAACATGTCTAAAACTAGGGCGAGGTGAGCAAATGGCTGAAAGCTACCAGAAGAAAATCAACCGCGTTCGCAAACCAAGAGTTCACATCACTTATGATGTCGAAACTGGCGGTGCGATGGCAAAGAAAGAACTTCCCTTTGTCGTTGGTGTCATGGGAGACTTCTCCGGTAACCCAACCGATAAGTTAGAGCCGATCAAGGATCGGAAGTTTATCCAAATTGATCGTGACAATTTTAACGATGTCATGAAACGCATGCGTCCTGAATTGAACATGCGAGTTGAAAACACGCTGGCTGACGATGGTTCAGAAATGGGTGTTCAACTGAAATTTAACGGCATTGAAGACTTTGAACCTGCTCAGGTTGCCAAACAAATTGACCCGTTAAAGAAACTCTTAGACACTCGTGACAATCTGCGTGATTTACTCACAAAGATTGACCGTAGCGATGACTTAGAATCGATTCTAGAACAAGCTTTGAGTAACCCTGATGACTTAAAAAAGCTTGCTGGCGAATTAGGCATTGAAGGCGATAGCGAAGGAGGCGAATAATTATGAGTGCTAGTGGAGAAGCCCAAGGGCAAGCAAGTGAAGCTCAAGCAGCGGACGCGACTAGTTTACTAGATGCCGCTATTTCTGCGACCAAACAAACAAAACAACCCCGCGCCAAAGAGTTGATTTCAACTTTGGTAGGCGAGGCCATGAAAGGAACGGTCACATTCAATAAAGATGTGATTCGGACCATCAATCAAGGAATTGCTGCGATTGACGAAGTTGTGTCAAAGCAACTAGCGGCAATCATGCACCACCCTGACTTCCAAAAACTTGAAGGAAGCTGGCGTGGTTTGAACTACCTGGTCATGAATTCTGAAACAAGCGAAATGCTCAAACTGCGAGTCTTCAATTGTGGCAAACGTGATCTGTTCAAAAACTTAGATCGTGCGGTTGAATTTGACCAAAGTGACATCTTTAAGAAAATCTATGAAAGTGAATTTGGTCTCGCTGGTGGTAATCCTTATGGTGCCCTGATTGGCGACTATGAATTTGACAACACCCCAGACGACATCGCAACTCTTGAGAAAATGTCTGGCGTTGCCGCATCGGCATTTGCTCCGTTTTTGACCGCTCCGAGTGCTAACTTCTTTGGTTTAGAAAACTGGGAAGAACTATCCAAACCTCGTGACCTGGCGAAGATCTTTGACTCGAAGGAATACATCAAATGGAATTCCTTCCGAGACAGTGAAGACTCTCGCTTTGTCAACATGGTCATGCCGCGCACATTGGCTCGCCTGCCTTATGGAGCAACAACCAAGCCAATCGACGAGTTCAACTATGAAGAAGTAGAGACGGGTCCGCAAGGAGAATCGATCCCGGTCTCTCATGATGAATACTGCTGGATGAACACCTCGTATGTCATGGGTGCCCGTCTGACAGATGCCTTTGCTAAAACCGGTTGGTGTACTGCGATTCGTGGTGCAGAAAACGGAGGTAAAGTTGAAGGTCTACCTGTTCATATCGTGAAGAGCGAAGATGGCGATTCTGACGTGAAGTGTCCTACCGAAGTTCAGATCACGGATCGTCGTGAAGCCGAACTTAGTAAGCTGGGCTTCCTTTCGTTATGCCATTACAAAGACACCGACTTTTCTGTCTTCTTTGGTGGGCAAACAACACAAAGACCAAAACAATACCACGATCCAGACGCCACTTCGAATTCTGAAATCTCCGCCCGCTTGCCATACATCATGGCCAGTTCCCGGTTTGCTCATTACTTGAAAGTGATTGCCCGAGACAAAATTGGCTCGTTCATGGAACGTGCTGATTGTGAAACTTGGCTCAACGATTGGATTCATAATTACGTTGCTGCGGACTCCAACCCTCCGCCAGAAGTGCGCGCTCGTCTTCCATTGGCTGAAGCCAAAATTGAAGTGACCGAAATTCCTGGTAAACCAGGATGCTACAACGCTATCGCTCATCTGCGACCATGGCTCCAAATGGAAGAACTTACCGCCTCGTTACGCATGGTTGCCAGTATTCCACAGGCAGCCGGGTAGTATTGTAAAATTGAAAGTTAGAAAGAGGCATATTGGACTGGATCCCGTGTGCCTTTTTTTTCGTTTACACAGATTGTCATACGCATGAATTCCGTGCCATCAGAGGAAGAATTTGAATACCAGGTTGTTGAGCAGGAACTGACTCCAGCAGAGTCGTCTCCTGCTCAAGAATCGGAACGTAGCGGGTCACTGCTCGATTCGTTAATTGAAGTTTCTGCAACCGTGACCCGATCAGAACTTTCGAATCGCTTAAACGATTTCCTGCAAGCACCTACCGTGGGTGATTCGCTGAATGCCTGGCTAGGCAACATCGCCGGTTATGAAAAAGAGCAACTAGTACGCAGGCTCAACTCCGATGTCGCCTATATCGATCAACTCGTCAATGATCAACTCAACACCATTATACATCACCCCAAATTCCAAAAGCTTGAGTCTTCCTGGCGCGGCCTAAATTATTTAGTAAACACAGTCGAAGAAGAAGGAGACCCGAATACTCTTGTCCGCGTTTTAGACATGAAATGGAGTGAGGTCGAACGCGACTTAGACCGGGCCATTGATTTTGATGACAGTCAACTTTTTCGGAAAATTTACGAAGAAGAATTTGGCACCGCTGGCGGAAAACCTTTTGGAGTCCTGATCGGAGACTATCAAATCCAACCACGTCCTACGCCAGATCATCCCCATCGAGACATCGACACCCTTCAAAAACTTTCGGGAGTTGCCGCAGCTGCGTTCTGCCCCTTTATCGCTGGCGTCAGTCCAACGATGTTTGGCGTTGATCAATTCACAGGTCTAGAGCACGTCAATGATTTAAGCGTCGGGTTTGAGCAACCTGAATTTATCGAGTGGAATGCATTCCGTAAGACAGACGACGCACGCTATGTTGCTTTGGCGCTTCCCCATATTTTAATGAGAAAACCTTACGAACCAGACCCTGAAAGACTCGATGGATTCTGTTTTCGTGAAGAAGTGGCAGGCACTGATCGCAGTAAATATCTGTGGGGTAACGCCGCGTTTGCCATGGGAGAAGTTTTAATCCGTGCCTATGCACAATGTGGCTGGTTCGCCCAAATCCGTGGTGTTCAACGCAATGTACTAGGGGGCGGGTTAGTTACCGGGCTACCCGTTCAACATTTTGGCACCGACCGTCAGGGGGTTGCACCCAAATGTTCCTCTGACCTGATGATCACGGATCACCAAGAAGCAGACTTATCTCAACTAGGGTTCCTTCCCCTGACGCATTGTCATGATACCGAATACTCTTCCTTTTATTCCAATCCCACCATACAAAACCCGAAAGAATACCACACACCAGCAGCCACGCAGAATGCAAAAATTTCGGCCATGCTGCAATATATCATGTGTGCTTCTCAGTTTGCCCATTATTTGAAAGTCCAGGCTCGTGAAAAAATTGGATCCTTTCTACAAGCTGAAGACCTTGAACGATTTTTACACGACTGGATTTATGAATACGTCACACCGGATGAAACTGCCAAGCCGGAAGTAAAAGCCAGACGACCATTGCGTCAGGCCGACGTTCGCGTACGTGCTGATCCAAATAACCCCGGAAGCTATGTATGCACAATGGACCTTTGGCCCCACTATCAACTGGATGATTTAGTCTCATCCATACGCATGAAAACTAAAATTGAAAAACGTGGTTCCTAAATCAATTGAAATATCTCAGAATCAGATTCAATCAAGACACTACTTACCTAATGGCCTTACAACTTTATTCCGCTCACACATAAACAAGTGAAGATTATTATGAACGTCACAGAGCTATTAAGCGAAATGCGACTGGATGAGGCAATTCAAGCCACCATTGAAATCGTAAAGAAAAAACCGATGGCGGTTGAACATCGGGTCTCGTTAGCGCAATTAATATGCTTTACAGGTGACTTGGAGCGTGCGGATCAGCAGCTTGAAACATCGCAGATGCAAGACCCAGAAGCCTTGATGAAGATCTCGATGTATCGCCAACTGATTCGTGGTGAAATGACCCGTCGAGAAAGTTTTGAACAAGGTCGGCCGCCAGAACTTCTACAAGACCCTACACCGCTTGTCGAACTAAACATGAAATTGCTGATCGCGTTACGAGAGAACGACATACAGCAAGTTGGGCAGCTAAGCCAGCAGATCGAGGAACAACGCCCGGTTTACTCAGGCACTTGTGATGGCCAAGCATTTGAAGATATGCGAGACATGGATGACCGCACAATCTTCTTCTTTGAAGTCATCACGAGCACAGGCAAATACTACTGGGTTCCGTTTGATAGCATCGAATCAATCGAGTTCCATCCACCTGTAGAACCCTGCGATTTACTTTGGCGTAGAGCCACCATGAATGCGGCCGATCAAGATGGCGATGTGTTCATCCCGGTCCTCTATCCAGGCTCATCAGCCAGCGAAAGTACCGCTGTGAAATTAGGAAGAGAAACTCTGTGGGATGGCGAGCCACCTTTGCCGGCCATCGGATTTGGTCAACGCATGTTCTGGATTGGAGACGATGAAAAAACGATTATGGAACTTCAATCATTGAAGTTTAATCGAACTACAACCTAATTTTTTGTACTCAGGCACTTAATTATTCATACCAAGGGATAAATTTTTACGTCTACCAGTTTTCCAGAAGGATCACCAGATTGAATCATTGGGCATAAATAATCATGGCAAAGAACCAGGAAGAACAACCACTACTCCCGAGCGTGTTTGATCGTTTAATGGACGATGAACCCGAAAACTCGCAAGAGTCCCCTCGTTCCGCCATTCAAACCATGCGAGATATTCGTGTCTCTGTTCGACGCGATCTTGAAAACTTACTAAACACTCGCTGGCGGGTCAGTGCTTGGCCCTTGGATTATGAACAGTTGAACAGATCTCTGGTAAACTATGGCATTCCTGACTTCTCCTCAATCGACATGAGTTCCGACATGGATCGGGACAGTCTGAGAGTTGCCGTTGAGGAAGCCATTCGTATTTATGAACCTCGATTCGTAAGTGTGAAAGTTGAACTGATCGAAAATGATGATTCCGCTGATCGAACATTGCGGTTCCTCATTCATGCAGAACTTCACGCAACTCCGAATCCAGAGCCCATCGTTTTTGACTCCCGAGTCGAAGCGGGGGATCAACTTTTTAAGGTAAGGCGTAAAGATCGATGAGTGACGAACTACTAGGACTTTACAACCGCGAGCTCGCTTACCTGCGAGATTTGGGTGCCGAATTTGCCAAAGACAACCCTAAAATAGCAGGGCGGCTAGGGATAGGGGCAGACGAAGTCAAAGACCCTCACGTATCAAGGATGGTGGAAGCATTTGCCTACTTAAATGCCAGAACACGATCTAAGCTTGAAGATGATTTCCCCGAGATTGCCGAGTCGATGCTCGATGTTCTCTACCCTCACTTCCAGCGTCCGATTCCATCGATGACTGTCGTACAACTTGGGTTAGACAATGCGCAGGTCGATCAACTAAATGGATTTCAAGTCGCCCGAGATTCCTCGATTGAAACGGAGGCTATCGATGGCGAACCTTGCCGGTTTCGCACCTGTTACTCAACCACTTGTTGGCCGATGCGAACCGCCGACATCTCTTTAAAAAGTCATCCTTTTATCGCACCGGCATCTCGCTTTAATGCCGATGCAGAATCGGTGTTGCGAATTCAACTCGACACATTCCAAGAATCGTTGAACTTCGACAAACTCAATATCGAAGAACTCCGCTTCTTTATCAAAGAACAGGCACCCTACAAATTTGATCTTTACGAAATGATCATGAGTTCTGCGATTGGTGTGGTTGTCGCAGCGAACGAAAAAAGCACAGATTTTGTGGAGTTACCCGCCCAATGCATTGAGCCTGTCGGGTTTGATCGAGACCAGGGCATGTGGGACTATCCCTCTCGATCATTTTTGGGTTACCGGTTACTGTCTGAATTCTTCGCCTTTCCAGACAAGTTCCTCTTTTTCGATCTTGCTCTAAAAAACAGTCTCCGCAGCATTGCCTCGTCACATGCCGAGATCTTCATTTACTTCGATAAAACTTCTTCCGACCTAGAACGACGTGTCGATAAAGAAACACTGCCGATTGGCTGTACTCCTATCGTCAATTTATTCGAGCAAGAGGCCGAGCCAGTCCGACTCTCGCACGAACAACATGAATACCGGATTGAGCCTGACTCCCGGCGTCCTTTGGCAAATGAAATTTACTCGATCAATCAAGTCACCGCTGTTTCGCGGAATAATGAAGAAGCCACTTATCATCCTTTCTATTCTTTTAAACATGCGACCGAAGCCAGAAAAAACCGTCGTTATTGGCATGCGTCTCGACGCAAGAATCCAAGTGGTGGATCGATCAACGACTTTGGGACTGAAATGTACATTAGTGTCGTCGATTTAGATTTCCAGCCAAGTGCCGAAGAAAGCTGGAGCCTGCATACGGACCTTACCTGTTTAAATCGTGATTTACCAGGGCGTTTGCCCTTCGGTGGTGATCAACCTCGCATGCACTTGAATGGAGTCGCTTCCATCTCCAAGGTACGCTGTTTGCTCCCTCCGACTGAAACACGCCGGCCTGTCATGCAGCATGGGGCTCGCTGGAGACTAATTTCTCATCTTTCGATCAATCACCTTTCACTGGTTGACTCGGGCGATGGCGCACACGCGTTGCGAGAGATACTGGGGCTGTATGACTATATCATGTCGGATGTCACGAAAGCCTATTTAGATGGCCTGCTCTCTGTCAAAGGAGAGCGAACCACGGCTCGCATGCAATCAGAGCATGGCACGACCGTGGGTCGCGGCACGAAAATTACTTTAGAGTTTGATCGCTCGAATTTCACCGGAGGCGGGCTCTTACTGATGGCGAGTGTCTTAGAGAGATTCCTGGCTTTATACTGCACGATCAATTCATTCACACAAACAGTCGCAACGGTTAAAAACGAAGGAGAACTACATCGATGGGTTCCTCGCGCCGGCGAGCACGTGCTAGTGTAAAGCATAAGCTGCTCACTGAGCCATATCGATTTGACTTTTTTCAAGCGGTCCGCTTGCTAGAGAAAGTTGCGCGCGAAGAAGGAACGGAGGAAGACTCGAAATCGATTGGATACGATGGGCCCCCTAGTCAAGAGATTCTACGTTTCCGAAGTTTGGCCTCACACAGTTTCCCAGGTAGTGAAATCGTTTCGCTTGAAGACCTAAGATCGAACGAAGAAGAAGATGAGCGAGAATCAAAACCCCATTTTCAAATGGTGGTTGCCTTTATGGGGCTGACCGGCCCTAGCGGTGTTTTACCACTTCACTATACGCAAACTGTGATCGACCGTGTCAGGCAGAAAGACTACGCCTTTCGAGATTTCTTAGACGTCTTTAACCAACGGATCATCTCGCTCTTTTATAGAGCCTGGGAAAAATATCGTTTTCCCATCGCATTTGAACGAGCCCAAGCTGAAGAGTCGACTAAAGACACCGACCTGTTTACACAAATATTGTTCAGCTTAACCGGGCTGGGAACATCCGGCGTTAAAGACCGGCAATTAATCAGCGACCATACACTGCTCTATTATTCAGGTCATTTTTCTCACCGACCTCGAAGTGCGTTAGGCTTACAACAAATCCTGGAAGATTACTTCTCCTTTCCTGTGATCGTCGAGCAATTTACGGGCAAATGGCTTTACCTGCCTGAAGACGAACAAACACGCATGTCAGGCAATGGATTTTCTCTGGGGATGAATAACCGACTTGGTGTGGACGTGATCGTGGGCAATCGGGTTTGGAATCAGGAATCGTCGTTTCGCCTACGAATTGGGCCTGTCGACTATGCCCAATATCAACGCTTAATGCCGATCGGAGACCAACTCACACCGCTCGCCCAATTAACTCGAAGTTATATCGGGAATTCCTTGGACTTCGATGTGCATGTTGTGTTAAAAAAAACAGAGGTTCCGCCATGCGTGTTAGGAGACCCTGAGCAACCTTGCTACTTGGGATACAATGCCTGGGTTCGCTGCAATGACTTAGAAGAAGATCCGAACGATGCGTTATTTGAAGACTCTGGCTACCCAACTCAACATATCGAAGATCCTTCCTTAGGGTCAAGCAGTTCCATCATAGAACATTCGGTTGAAGTCCAATAATAAATATTTCGTTCCTTACTATTGAAACCTCACAAATTATTTTCGTACTGGGCAATCACGAAACATTCGATCTCCTTATCGTTGGTTGATCGACATTGAAAGTAAGCTGAAACTATGGCATCTGTAAATTTAAAATCACTGGTTGGTAAATTAAATTCCACCTGTCGTCGCACACTAGAATCTGCCGCAGGACTCTGTCTATCGCGTACCAATTACAATGTTGAAATCGAGCATTGGCTGACCAAATTACTTGAAACACCGAACACCGATATCGAAGCGATCTTCCGCCATTTCGAGGTCAATCCATCGCAAGTGGTTGCCGATCTAACGCAAGCCATGGATCGACTGAAAACCGGAAATGCTCGCCCGCCCGCATTGAGTCAAAGTATAGTCGATCTCAGCCGTGATGCCTGGCTGATTGCCTCGATTGATCATTCAGAGCCAGTGGTTCGCTCTGGCCATTTAATTTTAGCCATTCTCAGTGACCAAGTTACCGCTCGCTCAGTTATCGGTAGTTCGTCCGAACTCGACAAAATTTCCGCCGAAGAACTCAACCGCTCTTTAGCCACCATCACAGCCGAAACCGATGAAGCGACTGAATCTGCTTCTACGGTCGCAACAGCCGGAGGGGCACCGGGAACTGGCGCACCGGGCAAGCCCACGAAAACACCCTCGTTAGATCAATTCACCATTGACTTAACCGAACGTGCCAGGTCAGGGGCCATCGATCCGGTACTCGGTCGTGATGATGAAATCCGACAGATTATTGATATCTTATGCCGTAGAAGACAAAACAATCCGATCATGACAGGCGAAGCCGGTGTCGGTAAAACGGCGGTTGTCGAAGGCTTCGCATTACGCATCGCCGCTGGGGATGTGCCTGATGCGATGAAAAACGTCTCGATTCGCTCTCTTGACTTAGCGCTTTTGCAAGCAGGTGCCGGTGTCAAAGGCGAGTTTGAAAATCGGCTCAAATCGGTCATCGAAGAAGTCAAGAGTTCTCCAAAACCGATCATCCTGTTCATTGATGAAGCTCACACGATGATTGGTGCCGGTGGACAAGCAGGGCAGGGCGATGCGGCCAACATTTTGAAACCAGCGCTTGCACGTGGCGAACTACGAACCTTAGCAGCCACCACCTGGGCCGAATACAAAAAATACTTTGAAAGAGATGCGGCTCTGGCTCGACGATTTCAAGTAGTCAAGGTCGAAGAACCTGACGAAGAAAAATGTATCATCATGATGCGAGGTCTGGTAGAAACCCTAGAGAACCATCATAAAGTCCGCATCTTAAACGAGGCAGTTGAAGATGCGGTGAAATTATCGAACCGTTATATTTCTGGCCGACAACTGCCAGACAAAGCGGTCAGTTTGTTGGACACTGCGTGTGCTCGAATCGGATTGAGTCAAAACTCGACTCCGCCTGCCATTGAAGATTTAGAACGCCGAATTACTTCAATAGCCACTGCCAGTGGAATTTTGCAGCGAGAAATTGATGCCGGTTCCGATGACCATGGCCAACAGATGGAAGAATTTGAAGCGAATAAAGAAAAGACGGAAGCCAATCTGGCCGAACTCAACGGGCGCTGGGAGAGCGAAAAGGTGCTTGTCGAAAAAATCCATGAGCAACTCACAAAGCTCTCCGAAGATGACAAAAAGAAAAAAGCACCTCTCGAAGAAGGAGCCGATCCTCCTGAACTTCTAACCGATGAACAGCGAGAAGAAATCAAAACGCAAGTCCGTTCCGTTCAACAAGAACTCGAAACCTTGCAAGGCGATTCCCCGCTGGTTCATGTCTGCTGCGATAGCGGAGCCGTGGCTGAAACCGTGGCCGCTTGGACCGGAATTCCGGTAGGGCGAATGGTTTCTAACGAAATCAACACCATACTGAATCTTAAAGATCTTATGGAGGAAAGTGTGGTCGGGCAATCGCATGCGTTAGAGCAGATTGCGGAAAGCATTCGTACTTCGCGTGCGAATCTCGACGACCCTAGCCGCCCGATTGGAATCTTTCTGCTGGCAGGAACCTCTGGTGTCGGTAAAACCGAAACCGCACTCACCCTTGCCAACTTACTGTACGGTGGTGAACAAAATATGACCACCATCAACATGTCAGAATTCAAGGAAGAACATAAGGTTTCGCTTCTCATGGGTTCTCCTCCAGGATACGTGGGCTACGGAGAAGGGGGCATCTTGACCGAAGCAGTACGCCGCAAGCCGTATAGCGTGGTCCTATTAGACGAAATGGAAAAAGCACACTCTGGCGTTCAAGATATCTTCTATCAAGTTTTCGATAAAGGAAATATGAAAGATGGCGAAGGGCGTGACATCGACTTCAAAAACACGGTAATCATCATGACCTCGAACGCGGGGACCGACCTGATCATGAACCTGTGCAAAGACCCAGAGACTCGACCCGATGCCGAAGGGTTGGGCGAAGCTTTGCATGAAGAATTGCTGAAGACCTTTAAACCGGCCTTCCTCGGAAGAATCAGCGTTATCCCCTTCTTCCCGCTCGATGATGATGTGATGAAAAAAATCATCCGCTTGAAACTCAACAAAGTGGTTCGCCGAATTCACGAGCACTACAAAGCGAAACTTGCCTATACCAATGAACTGGTCGATGCCATTGCCGCGAGATGTACGGAAGTCGATACCGGGGCACGTAACGTCGATAAAATTCTCACCCGCACGTTACTGCCAGAACTATCTGGTGAATTCCTCTCTCGCATGGCTGATGATCAAGAAATCAACCAGATTCAAGTCGGTGTCGGCGAAGATGGTGATTTCACGTATGAAATCAGCTAGATAATTACGCTGATTTTAGAAGAAAATCATGATAGTTGGGTAGCCCAGTTTGCTCGCAAACTGGGTTAACGAAGTCAACAAGAGGTCGCAGGTGATAGCATGCTTTGAACAAGAGTATTCACAACCAAAAGCACAATGTTTAATGCAGGCCGATATTGTTACTACACAACTAACTTGAGACCTCTTGCGGCTGCGCCGCCCAGTTTGCGAGCAAACTGGGCAACCCGTTCTTAGTAATAGAGCAGTTGGACAGTCTCTATCAATTAATCCTATTTGTACCATCTTACCGGTTTTATCAGTGGCAACCTATTGTTGCCACTTTTTTTGCGCGGTTAGCCCATTAACAGGAGTTTCTTAAGTAAAAAATAAGTAGCCGTAAATATAGTAGACATACCATCTAAGTCGTAATTGTGAGGTGTTCTAGCTACAAGTTCTTCACTATCAAGGGAACTTGTGTGCCAGATAACACGACCAATCTATGGCTAACTAGGTACACATAAATCAGCATGATGACCTTTTAAGAAACTGATCAAGTGGCAATGTCAACTGAAATTCCAAGCTCGATTCACACAGCCGATACTGCACGGCGTCAACTAGAGTCGTTGCTCGACGATCTAGCCGACTTGGCCGAAAGCGGGATCGATCAACAGCAGTTTTTTGCAGAACTAGCAGACCGCGCAGTTTTCGCCATCTCTGCCCTGGGTGCTTCTATCTGGAAACTTGGACCCAGCAATCAACTGGTTTCCGTTCACAATACCGACTTAACCAAAGTTTATCCCAACCTGAATACCAAACAGCAACAACTTCTGGCCGATCAACAATCACTTGCCTCGGTCATTCAGCGAAACGAACCGACCACCGTTCGTAGTGTTCATACCAACAACGAAGCAGGGCATTTGATTTTTGCCTGTCCTGTGATTGTGGCCAATCAGACCTGGGGCATTCTGGCCCTTTATCATTCACCCAATTTGCCACAAGCGGCACAAAATGGTTACCTTCAACTTTGCCAAGCGTTGGGCGAAATCATTGCCCATTATCGCAGCGGCTGTATTCTCGAAGAACACGCTGTCAGCCATCGACAATGGCAAAACTATTTAAACTTTGCTCGTTCGGCCCATCGTGATCTCGATGAAAAGAAAACCGCCTATCGATTAGCAAACGATGCTCGTAACTGTTTAGATGTGGACCGCGTGACCATCGCCACCAAACAAGGGTCTCGCTGCAAAGTGCAAGCGATGAGCGGAATCGATACAGTCAATCATCGCGCGAATGTGGTGAAAAAGCTGGAACGCTTAATTGCATCAGTCATTCGACTTGATCACCCCTTGATCTTCACCGGCGACACCTCGGACTTGGCACCGCAAATCGAACAACCGCTGAACGATTATCTTGAAGAAACCCCTTGCCGGATTCTGGCCATTTTCCCGCTGCGAGAGCCAGAAGATGAAATTCAAACAGAAGATCAATCGATCCCAACTCGCCTGAAACCAACATTAGGTGTGTTGGTGGTCGAACAATTAGAAGCCACCGATGTCGAACAACTGGTAACTCGATCCAACGAGATTGTCGATCACGCTTCCACGGCATTACACAATGCCCGCCGTTATGGACAAGTTCCGCTGCGCCCGGTCTGGCAAGCGTTGGCCTTTCTTCTTTCGCTGTTTGCGTGGCATCGTTTATCAACCACACTCAAAATACTGATCCCAGTGAGTGCAGCGGTTACCTCGACATTTTTCATCCCAATGAATTTTGATATCGAATTACGTGGCCAACTACTGCCTAAGCTCGAACGCCATATCTATGCACCGGCCAATGGTGATGTTGACCGTGTGCTGGTTCAACATGGCGACATGGTAGGGCAAGGAGAGACACTCATACAACTCAGTTCAAGCGAATTCCAACTGGATCGGGTCGAAATTAGTGGGGAACTGCAAAACGCAATTTCCGAGAGAGAGTCTATCCGCATTCAACGCATCCAAAACCGGGACGATTCGTTGCGAGACAACAGAAATTCACGGCGTCCTGTTCGTCTCGATCAACTTTCGGCCGATGAAAGTCGACTGACTGAGAAGATTACAAACCTTGAAAAACAACTAAAACTTTTGCAGCAACGTGAAGCAGAATTAACACTCAACAGCCCCATCGCTGGACAGGTTCTTAGTTGGAACATCGACGAAACCTTAGAGATGCGACCTATACAGCGTGGTCAATCGCTGTTGAAAGTTGCCGATATCAGTGGCCCCTGGGTGCTTGAATTTGACATGCCTGATAAAAGTAGCAAGCATGTGCAAGATGCCAAGAATTCGATTCAAGAACAGCTCTCCATTACGTTCCAGTTGGTCAACGAACCTGGCGAGCAGTACCAAGCAAAGCTCTCAGAAATTGGAAAAGTCGTTGATACCAATCAGTCGCAAGATGGGCCAGTCGTCAAGTTGATAGCAGATTTCGACAAAGCTGAAATCGATCATTTACATCGCGGGCTCACAGTAATTGGACGAGTCCATTGTGGGCAACGAAGTGTCGCTTATGTGTGGACCTATCAACTGGTTGAATCGGTACGCCGGCGATTTTTCTGGTAACACCTGAAACGCACACCACCATCATCATTCATTTCTTTGAAGAAATTGATCCATGAGACTCATTCTAAAAACAATCGCCATACTCGCTCCCTTAACGAGCCTTGTTGGAACAAGTATCGCTCAGACTCCGATTCAAGTCGAATCGACCCTGTTAAAGATCATCGAGATTGTTCGAGTACCGGCTCAAGAATCCGGCATTCTCGAATCCGTTAATGTACGAGAAGGAACGGTAGTAGAAAAAGGCCAGCTATTGGCCAAAATAGGCAGCAGAGAAATTGAATTGGCCCTGATCAAAGCCAAAGCCGATTATCTCATTTCCAAGAGAGAAGCCGCGAATGACATCAGCGTCCGTTTCATAAAAAAGTCGACCGAGGTGGCCAAAACCGAACTCAAACGATCAGAAGACTCGAATGCAGAAGTTGAAAACAGCATTCCTGCGATAGAAATTGATCGATTGAGACTGTTGGTCGAGGAAAAGATATTAGAGATGGAGCAGGCTCTAGAAAAACTTGAGATTGCTAAACTCATTGCCGAGCTCAAGCAAGCAGACCTTAGAATTGTGGAAGAAAAGTTGATGAAACATCAGATTATTTCTCCCATATCAGGCATGGTTGTGCAGCTTTTTCAAAGAACGGGCGAATGGATTCAGCAAAGTAGCCCCGTGGTTGAAATCGTTAGAATTGATCGATTGCGGGCTGAAGGCTTCGTCCAAAATGCAGACGCCCTGCATATAAAAGAAAACAGTAAAGTCACCGTTCTGGTACAAATCGAAGGTCAAGATTCGATTGAAGTCGAAGGCTACATCGTGTTTATTGACCCCGTGGTTGACCCCGTGAACCGGCAAGTTCGCGTTTGGGCTGAAATTGAAAACATAGGGCGTAAACTTCGCCCTGGATTGCGGGCCACGATGCAGATCTATCGAGAGTAAATAATCAAAAACAAATGAGTTCAAATTCCACAATCCGCAATAACCCCATTGTTCGCTTGCGAGCCGATCTGAAGATCGTGCAGCAACGCACTGGTGTTGCGCCCCGCTGGATTGTGAAAGACCCCGTGACACTTAAATACTATTACTTCGCTAAGAAGGAAATGTATATCATGCGATTGCTCGATGGGCAGCATTCGCTTGAAGAGATAAAAACGGAGTACGAAAAACATTTTGCCCCACATAAAATCTCCTACAAAGAAATTGAAGGCTTCTGCCACTCCCTTCACACCAAAGGGCTCGCAATTGCCAAGGCCGCCGCTCAAGGCGATGTTTTACTAAAACGAAGTCATAAACAACGATTGCTAAAATCGCTAACCGCCCCACTAAACCTACTGGCCATTCGCTTACCAGGCGTTGATCCCGAGCGTTTTTTGACCGCCACTTTTTCACTGGTGGGTTGGCTATTTCATCCCTTCATGGTGACGCTTGTTTTGTTGAATGCGTTTTGCCTGTTGGCACTTGGTGCTTTGCATGCCAATGAAGTCTCTAGCAAACTTCCAACCGCCCGAGAATTATTTCAAGGTGAGAATCTATTCTGGATGATGCTGGTATTAGGCGTTATCAAAATTTTTCACGAACTAGGGCATGCCTATGCCTGCAAACGATTTGGCGGCGAATGCCATGAAATTGGCGTAATGCTGCTGGCTTTTATGCCTTGCATGTACTGTAATGTTTCCGATGCTTGGATGTTGCCAGAACGGAGGAAGCGAATATTTATTTCCGCCGCAGGAATTTATATCGAACTGATTCTGGCTTCAGTTTGCAGTTTACTCTGGTACTTCAGTCAGCCAGGCTTGTTAAACTCGCTTTGCATGAATGTCATGTTCGTGTGTAGTGTCGGAACGATCTTGATCAATGCCAACCCTTTGATGCGTTACGATGGTTACTATATTTTTGCTGACTGGGTGAATGTACCGAATCTGTCGCAACAAGCGAAGGAAGCCCTGATGCAACCGATCAAAAATTGGTTTTTGAATAAAACCCCGAGACAACTTCCGCTAGATGCCAATGTTTGGTTTTTACGCCTGTTTTGCGTGGCATCACTCGTCTATCGTGTGTTTGTCATTTCGTTAATTCTGTGGTTTGCCTATGACTATCTTGAACGTCATGACATGCGTATGCTGGCAGATCTTATTTTAGTCGCAACCTTGGGTGGGCTGCTGTTGCAACCGATCATCCGCACTGTCCATTGGTGGAGAACTCCGATGAATGTCCGTACCATTAGAACTCGTCGTGTCATACTGGCCAGTCTAGTAGCTGTTAGCCTATTTGCTGGCATTGCCTCGATTCCACTCTCGACTCGAGTTCGGGCACACGCATTGAGTGAATTCGCCGATGAACACCGCATTTCAATTCCTATCGAAGGTCAACTAGTATCGTCCGTTCGCTCAGGAAAATTAGTTCAAAAAGGCGACACGCTGGCAACCCTCGAAAATCTGGAACTGAAAGCAGAGTTGATTGTCCTCGAAGGCAAGCTGAACTCGGCCAAACGCGAACTTGAAAACTTACGTCTACTCAGCAACAATAATCCAGCCGTATCAACCAGCATTCCAACTGCGACCTCAACGGTTCAAGACTTTCAAAATCAATACGATCATTTAAGACAAGACATCGAACGACTCACCATTGTTGCCACGAGTGATGGTGTCGTCTTTCCACCGCAAATATCGCTGAGTAAAGAGAGCCAACAAACACTTCCCCAGTGGACTGGCACACCGTTGGATGTAGAAAACACCGATTGCTTTCTAGAGCGTAGCACGCATTTTTGTTCCATTGCCCAACCACATTCGCTACAAACCCGATTGTTGATTACGCAAGATGACGTAGAACTTATCAAAATCGGCGATCAAGTCGAAATCATGCTCGATGGATTGTCTCTTCAAACCTTGAAGGGATCGATCATCGAAATCTCTCACGATCAACTCAAAGAAGCCCCCCGCAACTTGGCGTTAGGGGCCGACTTGGCGATAACACAAAATGAACAAGGCAAAACAGTTCCACTAGAACCCTGCTATCAAGCCATCGTGCAGTTCGATACTGTGCCGGACAATCTACTGCCTGGCTCCCGTGGTCGAGCGGTTATTACTGGGCGAACTCAAACCATTGGGCAGCGTGTGCTACGGTTTTTGAACTTGAATTTCCGCTTTGCGAGTTAATTCCACTCTCTTGATAGTTCACTGAATCCTGCTATTTTAGTTTCTGTTAGTCGGAACTTACTCTGACTCACCTTAACTCATTAGCAAACTGATAGATTCAGATATGAATACCCACGACCACGCTTCAAATAAACGCCCTGGCACACTGGCCGAACTTCGCCAATCTGGCTGGCAATCGAAAACCGTCAAGCAAGAGCTCCAAGACAACTTCATTCATGCGCTGACTGAAAAACAGACTCTCTACCCAGGCATTCTTGGTTACGACGACACCGTCATCCCCGAGATCAATCTGGCGTTGATCGCTGGCCACGACATGCTGTTCCTGGGTGAAAAAGGACAGGCCAAAAGCAAATTGATGCGAATGCTTTCTCTGTTTCTAGATGAAGTTGTCCCGTATCTTGATGTCCCTGGCTGTGTGGTGCATGAAGATCCTTATCACCCAATCACCGGTATTGCCCAAGACTTTGTCGCATCGCACGCCGAGGAAGAAATCCCCATCGCATGGTGGTCTCGTGAAGATCGTTATGCCGAACGATTGGCCCCTGGCACCAAGTTTGCGGATGTCATCGGCGAGATCGATCCGGCCAAACTTGCAGGCGGGGTCAGCATGTCTACCGAAGAAGCGCTACACTTTGGGCTCATTCCCCGCATGCATCGGGGCATTTTTGCTATGAATGAACTGCCAGAACTTGACGAACTGGTGCAAGTCGGATTGTTCAACATGCTAGAAGAACGTGACGTACAAATCCGCGGCTTTCCAGTTCGATTTGAAGTTGATCTACTGCTGTTATTTTCAGCCAACCCGGCCACTTATAACCGCAGCGGCAAAGTCATTCCGCAATTAAAAGACCGCATCGGCACGGTGATCCATACGCATTACCCACGCGAACGTGAATTGGGTATCAACATCATGCAGCAAGAATCAAACATGGATCTTGATGGCGATTACCCTGTGATTGTGCCGTACTTCATTAACGAAGTGCTTGAACAAATCACGATCTGTGCCCGGAAGAGCAAGTTCGTGGATCATGAGTCAGGCGTGAGTGCCCGATTTAGTATTGCCAACTATCGCACGGTAGTGGCCAGTGCTCGTCAGCGGGCGATCTTACTTCAGGAAAAACCAGCAGTGGCCCGTCTGTCAGACTTGGGTCACATTTATTCTTCAGCACTCGGCAAGTTGGAACTCGACATGATGGGCAGCCATCAAATGTCTGAGAAACAAGTTCTTGATGCCTTGATTGCTGAAGCGGTGGGCATTGTGTTTGAAGAATATGTCGAAGCCCATGGCTTGGCCGAAATCGGAGAGATCTTTAGCAAAGGGGTCAAAATCGAAGTCGGCGACTTGCTTCCCTCGTCGCATTATTCCGAGCGATTACAACGCGTGCCGCCTATATGGGACAAAGCGTTCGAGTTAAACGCATCCGATAACGACGCCATGCGGGCCTCGTGCGTAGAGTTCGTGTTAGCCGGGCTGTATAGCCAAAACCGAATTTCACGCGGACAACAACATGGGCAGATTGAGTACGAGTTTGAGTAGACAAACAGGTGCGTGATTAATCCTCAACACGTTCTAACAAACGCACGCGAACACCTGGATAATTTTCTTCTAACAAGATCTTCAAATGGATGGCAGCCATCTCTTTGTGTCGAGATTGATTTATCGAATTTTCTAATTGTTGAATAACCAGATTGCAAGGATCCGCTCCTGTTACAGGGTGAACTCTTCCTCTTACCACAATAGTAAATCGTTTCGAATTCCCTAGTTTTTGCAACTGCCACGGTTCAAGCTTTCCCGCGTTGCGATAGGCAAGCGGAATCAAGTGAGCATCAAAGTTCAAAGGATAAGCAGACGTGAGCGGTAATAAAGAATAATTGACTAACGAAGGCTCCGAAGACTGTCGCAAACCATCAGATTCGATCAATCCACTTTTCAATAAAATCGGCCCCGATTGATACGGCTCTTCTCGATTTAATAACTGCACGGTCGAACGCCAGTCTTCGTATCGCATACGATACAAGTCATGTGGCAGCCGATGATCGTAGAGAGAACCACTAATGGTGCTCAGGACAAAAGGTAGTCCAAGACAAACAAACATTGAAGTCACCAGCACTCCCTTACGAATCATTCCAAAAATTAAACCCGCTAACAAAAACAGCCCACCCAACGAAACGATCAGATATCGATTCATGAATAAATGCAACCAACCTTGGTAAGTCAACACCCAGGCCAAGATAACAGGTAACATGACCGCAGCACTTACGAAAAGAAATCGCATGCTCAGATCGGAACCCGAGGTTGATCTTTCTTCTTTATCCGCTGCAACCAATCTACGATACAAATGATCGATGCACCACAAAACCGCAGGAACAAGCAACAACAACCACATCGGCAGGATCGTGAATATCTCTGTAACACTGTTTACCTTAACAAAACTGGCCCAATTCTCTTTTCGTGCATGAACCTCCAGTAAGTGTGACATTACCGGCAAACATAATACCAAGCTACAACCCATCATCAGAGTTGCGTCATACAAAGACTGAAATTTTTTAGTCATGCAACAACATACCACCACCGCCAAACATTCGGCAACAAGAATCAAGCCGGTAGTATAATGCAAATAAATCATCAAGCTGGTTAGCAAAACGCAAGTAATCATCTTGCTTATCGTGCGATGGAGAATCAGCTCTACCAAGAAGTAAATCTGCAACACTCCAATCAACTGAGCCGCAGCATACGACCGGGCTTCGGTGGCAAAGAAGATTTGATCTCGATCAATTGCGATCAACACACCGGCCAAAACTCCAGCCCAGAGATTCTTGGTCCATCGAGTCACAATCCAAGTCACGATGGATGCCAACAGCGTTCCGGCCAGCAGGGCAGGGAAGCGGAGCCCGAATTCGTTGTAGCCCAAAACCGTGGTGCAGCAGCGTGTAATATAGAAGAACAGGGGATGATTATTCCCTTGCATGGCCCGCTTTGAGATTTCGCTCCAAGAGCCACCAATCGACCACGCCGTATGGAGTTCGTCGACCCAGAGGCTTTCAGTTAGAGCGGGTAACCTTAAACAAAGTGACAACAGGCCAACACCCAACAGCGCAACAGGAAGCACCCAAGGCTGTTTTGATGTAATAATCGGCTTATTGATTTCAGAACTACTCACGCAAAACGATTGTACTTGCCCGCACTCGTTTATGCTGCGCCAGACCAAAATAATTGAGAATTAATTTGATGAAACGGAGACCAATTCACCATGCACCGATTCAATTTGATCTGGTGTGATATATTGTAAGCCTTCGGCAAAACCGATGAGTAAAGCCAAATCACACAACCGGTTAATTCTTCGAGGCACGCCATCGGTCAATTCATACAAAACTTCGAGTGCATCCTCAAGGAAAATCTCTTCTTTGGCGCCTGCCGCTAACAGTCGATGGTTGACATAGGCGGAAGTCTCGTCTTGATTCAAAGCTTGAAGCAGGCATTTCACACCCAACCGCTCTTCAAAGTCAGGCATTTTGTCAAGCACTTTCAACAAACCGGGCTGCCCAACTAATAACAGGCTCAAGTCAAGCTGACCATTTGTTTCCAAATTTGACAACAGCCGCAAAGTTTCCAGCGACCCATAGTCGGCCAACAGTTGGGCTTCGTCAATGGCAATAACCGCATGTTTACCTTGTTGAGTATTTTCCGAGAGCCGCCTTGAGATCCAATCAATCGATTGCCCCACACCGGGCCAGCTTCCCTCTTGCGACAAGGGCCCTTGATTTGAATGAAAACCAAGTTGAATCGCCAAAAACCCAAGCAACTGCTCTGGTGACATCTGTGGATAGACCAGATGAACACTAGGTGTGAAATGTGCAGGCAACTGCGAAAGCAAAGTTCGTGTTAGCATCGACTTGCCAAGCCCTGAAGCACCCGCCAGCAATGCCACTCCGCGTCGATTTTCTACTGCGTATCGCAGTTTCAACAACGCACCTTGAGTTGACTCCGATGGAAAATAAAAATCGGAGATGGTTGTATTTTCAAACGGCCGAGCGTTTAACTTCCAATACGCTTTATACACGTCAGGTTATCCTAATAGATTAAATATGAGTGTAAAACTAATCAACAAAGTTTTCAGTCACGCCAAGAATTGGGACACCAGCGGATGTCAACCGATTCACGACTTCCGTGATTTGCTCGTCAGTGTTTGTGCGAATATCTCGAACAATCATTGCCCCATCAATAAATTCAAGCGATTGTGGGAACTGATCGACACACCCGACATCAACAATAATCAAGTCGTAACTTGCGTGAATATGAGAAATTGTTTGCCGTAAACCTGCATAACTTGTACCAGACTCTGGTGCGTTGAATAGCGGAATCAAAGTCAGATTATCTGCCTTAGAATTCATGGCAATCTCTTCCGGAGTCTTGCCATAGTTTCCGGAAACGGCTTCCCAGCCTTGTTCGATCTGTACACCCATTTGGATGGCCAATGAAGGGTGATTTAAATTCGCATCAATCAAAGCGAGTCTCACACCATGATCGGAAAAAAGTTTCGCCAAACATAAAGCCAGTGTAGTGCAACCTACTCCAGAAGCATGACTGTGAATCGAAACCACTTTCTTTCCGATTTCAGCTTGCTGCATCAGGTACTCGCTAACATCTTCATAGCCTTCGAGACCACGCTCCATTAATTTTGTAACCATCTCTGGCCACGCAAAATCTGGGACTTCCCAACGAGGCTGAAATTTAGCAACAGGTGCATGTTGCAGCATCGGTTCAGCAACTGGCGGCTCTGGAACGGGAGCAATTGCAGCCGGTTCTTCCACTATTTGCTTCTCAGCAGCAGGATGTTCAACCTGATTTACCTGTTCTTGTTTCGGTTCATCTGGAAGGCTTTGTTTCGCTTTCTGGATGATCTTTTCTAGAGCTTTCGCAACGGCTTGGGTATTTTTTGAAGCATCGGCAAACATCGTGTCTGATCCGAAGCTCTGAGGTTTTTCCATCTGCGGTTCGACTGAAGATTCAATCGTGCTTGAACCACTTTGGCTAGGCTCTTCGATTCCCATCGGAGGCGAACCGGGCAAATCGACACGCATGCCTTTAGCCTGCCAATGCTGAATTTGCTCGACTGTTGGACCTTGTGAACGCAACATTAGCTGTTGACGATTCATGGTCTGTTGGGCTGCGGATACATTTGCATCTTCTTGATCAATCATGGTAGACATCTCGGATGGGTTGTTCGATTCCGCTGTGTAAGCACGGATAAATGCGCGATCTAATTGGCTCATTATCGTGTCCTTGGAGCTGGTAGTTGGTTGCCATACAAGTTTGCCTGAAACGGCACATTTCGATCATCATGATTGGGTTGCAGTGGGGCAAAGTAACTTGGACCACGGCTGCTAGGCACTGGATTATTGACTCTGTTTTCAGGTGTCACAGGGTAAGAAGAGTAAGTACCTTGGGCTTCACTTGAATAACTAGAGTTGGTCGGGTTAATCGTCACATTTTGTTGCGAGTAACCTTGATTCGTATTTGGAACAGAACTGCTATCCCATTGACCATTGAACTGCGGAGTCTCTGCTGTCCTGGTTTCTCTCCTCGCTAAACTCACACGCGTTGCCGTTGATCGAGGATCATTCTTCATCCAATGACCACTTTGGCGTGTATCAACATTCTCGATGATTTGTGGAGTGCGAATCGGCAAATTCGATGATTGATTGATCTGTGGTCCGGCGATCTGTGGTCCAGTGAAATGATCATGGTTCATATTTGGTTCGTGATTTTCAGTTTGAACACTTGCGGCTAAAGGCGGAGCCAGTTCTTCAAGCAGAGGGCCAACAATATCAACCTCGGCTTTGAAGTCGTTCGCTTGTTGAAAATTACCAGGGGTTAGCGGCAGTGAGATATTCGGAGAGCCAATGGAAGGCCCTGAGGCATATATCGTGGGAATCATTGCCAGATTTGTCGGACGAGTGATCGGAATCTCAACCGGGGTAGTCCACTGCGGTGCAACTGCTAATTCACCCGTATCAATGTCTAGTTCGATTTGTTCCTCTTCAACCGAGGTATAAAGTGAATCAATCGCTTCAGAAAAAGGATTGCCATTAATGACAAGGTAAGTCATCCACAACAAACTGGCGGCAACACCTGTGAGAAAGAAACCGTTTCGCCATTGATTTCCTTGAACTTGACGGAGCCGCTCTTTTCTTTTTTGATCCGCTTCTAATTTTTGTCTAGGAATTGCCGTTGCTGAAACAGCAACTACTTCCGTTGTTTTGCGAGTCTCAACTTTGGTCTCGGTATTTTCCTGCTCTGTTGCAGGCTGGTTGAGCGAAGAAGTCCGCTGATCCCAAGATTTTGAAACTGGTGGCTCTTGCACAACATCACTAGGCGGAAGCAGCAAGGACTCTTCTTTTGGTTCTTCTTCTGAATTCACCGAGAGATCGATAACCGCGTATGATGTCGTCTCTTCGACTGGTCTACTAATTACTTCGTCCGTCGAAATTGACTCCGAAGCCTGTTCGGCACTTGCAGGAGACTCCGGTTCATCGATAGAGATCGGAACCACAAGTGATGGTATACGAAGCAAAACCCGAGGCATGGCTGAAACAAGCTTTCGAGACGCACTGTTCGTCTTCGATGAGTCAGAGGTATCTTGCGGTTGTCGAAAATTCATAATATGGCTTCCTTGCCTATCCTGATGTAGATCACCTGATCTAACAACAAATGAACGAGGCGCAATGATGCGCGTATTCATTTCATCGGTTCCGATTAAGTCGATCTTTAGTCTTAGAGAAGAAATTCCTATTAGTAAAAATAGGTAATTTAATATCCGTTTTGTGCTCAGGCCGAACCTTGTCGTAACTTCTGCTATCTGGGATACTTAATAGCCTGTCTTCCAAGTCAAATGAATGTCCTCAGATACGATCCAACGAGGAACATACATCAAAGAATGTCCATCGTTTGAACTTAACCCCTTTAATACCAAGGCTTTACCAATCACATGACCGATGCTCAAACTGCCCAATCAGGGCACATAATCTACAAAGAGCTGGATAAGAGAATTCTGATTTTGGATGGTGCCATGGGCACAATGATCCAAAAACATGAGCTTGATGAAGCAGCCGTACGGGGCACACACTTTACAAATGCTACGAAGGATCTAAAAAACTTTAGTGATCTGCTGTGCATTACTCAGCCTAAAATCATTGCAGACATCCATCGAGATTTCCTAGAAGCTGGCGCCGATATCATCGAAACCAACACGTTTGGTGCCACTCCGGTTGCAATGGAAGACTTCGATCTGATTCCTTTAGCGGCAGATTTAAATGTGGCGGCAGTCACGCTAGCACGCAAAGTGGTTGATGAATTCAATGATAAAAACCCAGACAAGCCGCGATTTGTGGCAGGCTCTATTGGTCCGACTAGCAAAACGGCATCAACCTCTCGCTTGATCGAAGACCCCGGTCATCGAGACATCACGTTCGATCAATTGGTCGACTCGTACTATGTACAAATCGAAGTCATGGTTCAGTGTGGGGTCGACCTGCTGTTCCCTGAAACCACGTTTGACACGCTGAACTTAAAAGCCTGTTTGTTTGCGATCGAAAAATACTTCCGCACCAACAATGTGCAGTTGCCGGTCATGGCTTCGGTCACCATTACCGATGAAAGTGGCCGAACATTAACCGGACAAACCGTGGAAGCTTTCTGGAATTCAATCTCGCACTTTCCGCTGCTTAGTGTTGGTCTCAACTGCGCGTTGGGTGCCGATAAAATGCGACCCTATGTGCAAGAGCTGTCGAAAATCTCGGATGCCTATATTAGTTGTCACCCTAACGCTGGTTTGCCCAACGAGTTCGGTGGCTACGATGAAACTCCCGAACAAATGGCAAGCACGCTCAGCGGATTTGCTGAAAACGGTTGGCTCAACATCGTCGGCGGCTGTTGTGGTTCAACCCCTGCACATATCAAGGCCATCGCCGATGTAATGCGTGATTATGCCCCGCGACAAAAATCGACGCCTGAACCACTGACCAGATTGAGTGGAATTGAGCCACTAACGATTCGCCCTGACTCCAACTTCATGATGATCGGCGAACGAACCAACGTCACCGGTTCGCGTCGCTTTGCCCGATTGATTCGTGAAGAATTGTTTGAAGATGCCGTCGAAGTGGCCCGCCAACAAGTCGAAAGCGGCGCGAATGTGATCGACATCAACATGGACGATGCATTGCTCGATGGCGAAGGGGCCATGGCTCGCTACTTGAATCTAATCGCGGCTGAGCCTGAGATTAGCAAAGTGCCGGTGATGATCGATAGTTCGAAATGGACAGTCATCGAATCAGGTTTGAAATGCGTCCAAGGCAAGGCCATCGTCAACTCGATCAGCCTGAAAGAAGGCGAAGAACTCTTCTTAGAGCGTGCCAGAACCATCAACAGTTATGGGGCGGCCGTGGTAGTTATGGCGTTCGACGAAGAAGGCCAAGCGGTAGAAAAAGACGACAAAGTCCGCATCTGCAAACGGGCCTATGATCTGCTGGTTGAAAAGGTGAACTTCCCGCCGCAAGATATTATTTTTGACCCAAACATTCTCACCGTTGCCACCGGTATCGAAGAACACAATAACTACGCGATCAACTTCATTGAAGCCACCACCGAGATCAAGCGGCAGTGCCCTGGTGCCAAAATATCGGGCGGGGTCAGTAACGTTTCGTTCTCATTCCGCGGCAATAACTTTGTCCGAGAGGCCATTCACGCCTGCTTCCTTTACCACGCCATCAAAGCTGGTTTAGACATGGGCATTGTGAATGCCGGGCAACTTGTGATCTACGATGACGTCGACAAAGAAATGCGAGATTTGATTGAAGACGTCCTCTTCAATCGCCGCGACGATGCCACCGAGCGCTTGGTCGACTATGCCGAAACCGTCAAAGATAAAAAGCTGGGCATCGTCAGAACCGAAGATCTCTCGTGGCGAGAATTACCGGTCGAAGAACGACTGGCACACGCCTTGGTCAAAGGGCTCGACAAGTTCGTGGTCGAAGACGCCGAAGAAGCTCGTCTCAAAGCCGAACGCTGCCTGCATATCATCGAAGGCCCCTTGATGAACGGCATGAACATTGTCGGCGACTTGTTTGGCGCTGGTAAAATGTTCTTGCCACAAGTGGTCAAGTCGGCTCGTGTGATGAAGAAAGCGGTTGCCCACTTATTGCCTTTCATGGAAGAAGAAAAAATTGCCGCTGGCGAAACCGACGACCCAGGTCGTGGCAAAATCTTGATGGCCACCGTCAAAGGCGATGTCCATGATATTGGAAAAAACATTGTTGGCGTGGTGCTTGGCTGTAACAACTACGAGATCATCGATCTTGGCGTGATGATTTCGTACGACAAAATCATTGCCGCCGCCAAAGAACACAACGTCGATATTGTTGGTCTATCTGGCTTAATCACTCCGAGCCTCGACGAGATGGTGACCGTAGCGAAAGAGATGGAAGCGGCCGGATTCACGATCCCGCTTTTGATCGGGGGCGCGACAACCAGCGCCAAACATACGGCGGTAAAGATCGCTCCGGCCTATCAACATGAAGTCGTACATGTGCTTGATGCCTCTCGCAGTGTCGGCGTGGTAGATAAACTGTTAAGTGAAGATAACCGTAAAACCTATGCGGCGGAAAACCGAAAGCTCCAAGCGTCGCTCGTTAAATCGTACGAACAACGCCAAAAGGTCAAACTCGTTTCTCTCAACCATGCTCGCAAGAAAGCATTTTCCACCGACTGGGATACCGTTGATATTCCAACCCCCAGTTTCACCGGCATCAAAACGCTGGCAGACTTTCCTTTAGATAAAATTCGTGAACTCATCGACTGGTCTCCGTTCTTCTGGTCATGGGAACTGCGTGGCAAGTACCCGAAGATATTCGATGACAATGTGGTTGGCACCGAAGCCCGCAAGTTGTTTGACGAAGCGAACGAACTACTCGACCGAATTATCAAGGAAAAGCTGTTCACCGCCCGCGGGGTCTACGGCTTCTGGCCTGCGAACTCCGAAGGCGATGACATTATTCTGTTTGAAGACGAAGCACGCACCAATCGCCTCACTAAATTCCATACCCTGCGACAACAGTGGGAACGCAAAGGGCAAGACTACTTCCGAGCTTTGTCTGACTACATTGCCCCGATTGATTCTGGCCGTCAAGATTACTTAGGGGCGTTTGCTGTGACCACCGGCATTGGCTGCCAGGAACTGGCCGAAGAGTTTGAGGCGGATCACGACGACTACAATTCGATCATGACCAAAGCCTTAGCGGATCGATTAGCAGAAGCCTTTACTGAACTGTTGCACCGCCAAGCCCGAATTGACTGGGGCTATGGAGAGCAAGAAGGGCTGTCGAACGATGAATTGATCGGCGAAAAATACCGCGGCATTCGACCTGCCGCTGGCTATCCCGCTCAACCAGACCACACCGAGAAAGAGATCCTCTTTAAACTGTTAGCAGCCGAAGAAAATGCAGGCATCTCGCTAACTGAAAGTTTTGCGATGATGCCTGCCGCTAGTGTTTCTGGATTATTCTTCGCACACCCCGAGGCCCGTTACTTTGCGGTAGACCGGCTCTCGCGTGATCAAGTCGAAGACTATGCCGCACGCAAAGGAATGCCGGTCGCCGATATAGAACGCTGGCTTTCACCTAATTTAGGCTACGATCCTTAGATTGAAATTTCATTCCAATGCAACTTTTACTCCTCAACCAATCAAGGCAACGACCGATCAAGATCGCTGCTTTGGTGAGAGGACTAAAAACCGGCTATTGTTATGATCTTCAACAGAAAAAGCGTTCGATTTTCCGATGAGCTCAAACTGACGAACAAACCCACGTGCTGGAATCACGATATTCCCTTCACGAACCATCGTTGATATCGCTTCTGGTGTATTCGAACGAACAAACTTCACCAAGATGCGACCGGTGGGTGGATCATAGCCTAATACTGCTTGATCTACTCTGGCACGTTTATTTCTGATGTTAGACAATGGAATAACAATATCTCCATTGATTTTACGAATGTAGGCTGGCTTCTTAATTTTCCCTTCACTACCAGGGGCATACATTTTAAACCCCTGATCGCAGTTTTCCGAATCAATACCAGCCAAGTGTTGAATTAAGTCCGTTGTACTTAAGACTCCACATAGTTCTTGTTTTTCACCAACAACAGGCAAGCATCCAATTTTATTTGTGGCCAGTACAAAGGCCGCTTTAGCCAAAGGCACATCCGCAGTTAAAGTGACCGGATATTCACGAGTAAAGACATTTTGAACTTCAAGTTTGACAAAGCTGTCTTGACCATCTTTCAAGCACGTAACCATTGCCCTGACCACGTCACGTTGCGACACCACTCCCTTAACACACTTATCATCGTCAATCACAATAATTCTGCGTAAATTATGCGAGGCCATCAATGCGGCAATCACAGGTAATTTTGTACCCACCTTTGCAGCATGAACCTTCTCAGTCATTGCATCACCAACTAATCCACTTAACTTATCTGGTATGGTTGCAGTCGCAGACATATCTATCGCAGTTCCCTCTAAGGTTTCCGTAATTGAAAAGTATTGTTCTTCAAAGTTGTCCATCTATTTCAATTCCTGTCTCAATGAAAACATAGCATAAGAATGCAATATCGGCCCCGTTATTCCTATTGGGAAATCAACGAACTTCTCTGTGAATACATTCTCAGCACCCTAGAATCCAACTCCCCACTCAGAGGCAAATCGATATCAAATACCCAAAAAACAGCCAAACAGCCTGAATTCAAACGATTTAAAAACCTGTGCCACGAACCACGCAGTAGCGGAACACCACTCATCCCTCTAAAAGCATAGCACCAAAAGGGCGTGATAGATTAACGATTTTAACGATAATATGAGTTGGAATTTTTCAACAGGAACTCGAGGAGAATAGTTTCCCACCAAGTTACCCAACACTCACGGTATTGAATCATAGATTTTGCAATTAGGGAGCTGCTGTTGCAACTGTTGAATTTCGAATTCAGTTACTTGGGTGTTGCGTACTGAAAGGTGTTCTAGTTTTTTTAAGCCGTACAGCGGTGTAAGGTCAGTGACTTTCGTTCCACCAACGTCGAGTCGACGCAGTTCATGTAACTCTGCCAACGGCGAAAGATCGCTGATCTTGGTCCCGTTTAATTCCAAGTCACGTACATTGGTTAGATCGGCCAGAGGTGTTATGTCAGAGACACCGGTATGTTCGATATCGAAGTGATAGATTTTTTGCCAGTTTTTTAGTGAAGGGAGTTCGGTGATTTTCCTCCCATATATTTGTACTTTCTCAAGTTGCTTTAAATCCGAGAGAGGGCCAATATTCGTTATCTCTAGTAGATAGAGATTGATCGATTTTAAGTTTTCTAGGTTCGCTGTAAAGGAAATATCACCAAGAATTCTACCCCTTATCCTTAGCTCCCGTAAATTCTTCAGTTGTTTGATTGCAGAGTAATTATCGGAATTGCAATTGTTTAGAGATAACTCTTGCAATTGAGATAGTGACCCGAGGCCACTGAAATTCTTGAACTCTAGCTCAAGAGTTTTTAAACTTTTTAATTCTTGAAGTGGACTTAGTTCAAGAGGATGGTGATTAATGCCTATTGAATTCTGAATGGAAATCGATTCTAGTTCTTTTAGTTTGTTAAGATTATCAAAATCAATCTGATTCAGAATTACGGTAATGGAGATAGTTTTTAACTCAGGGAATGCGACTATTTGTGAAAGATCTTCGGCTCCCCAGAGATCAACATGATGAACTTCTTCAAAAAAATCTTGGCCTAATAATTGGGTAAGCCAGTCAGAGTAAGGGGATTCGTCGGTAAGGGAGGGACCAAATGTTGGAAATGGCGCCTGCATGTCCCCACTGTCATAAATAACCCAACCATTTTGCTCTAGCACCCAGGCCACAGCCTTCTTTTGCTGAATCGCTTTATTCATTTGAATAGCAAACGGGACCAGCACCAGACCAGAAATTGTCGTAGCAATCATCAGTGCTCGAAGGCTGAACCGAAACTTGAACTTCATAAGCGATGGCTTTGCTCTAGAAGAATAATGAAAAATGGGGCTGCTCAAATTGTACTGAATCTGGAGGGGGAAGCTAGTGCAAGTTTTGGCAGGTTAGCTTGAAGTAAAATACGCCAACGGCGTTTTACTCCACAGCCCAGGGTCAGCGACATGGTCGCGCCACCCTGGGTGAGATGGATTCAGCGAGATGTACTCTGAAGGAGTACCACAGACAGGCTTATGTTCAACGCTTTCAGCGTTGGCGTTGAACGCGAAAACGCAACCCAGGGTACACTTCGATGCTTCGCATGCTCGTGTGCCCTAGGCTTTGGAGTTGAACACCTTCGGTGTTCGAGTGCTCAGGTTCGATCTTGAATAACCTTACAGGATTACAGAAGCATTTCGTTTTGAATTGTGTGGACAATCTGTTCAATGCGAGCCAGTGCGTGCTACCTTTCGTTGACTTCGTCAACCCAGTTTGCGAGCAAACTGGGGTACCCGGAGTATAGGGTGCAATTCGTTCCGTTTTGGATTATAATGGAAGATTCAATTTTGAACCCAATTCAAGTACCTACCTGATTTCCCCCACGGAGCAAGAGTTTTATGAAGAAGTTTATCCAGGCAGTGGTTGCCTTTTCGTTGTTGGTTGGTTTGTCGACTGTAGCCCAGGCTGAAACGACCGTGACCTTAGGCAAAATGCACATCTGCTGTGGCAAGTGTGTGCGGGGTATCGAAGCTGCGGTGAAAGATCTCACCGGCGTAAAAGCCACGATTGATGCCAAAAAAGGGACGACTGTTCTATCTGCTGTGAGTGACGAAGCCGCACAAAAAGCGGTCGATGCCTTGGCCAAAGCTGGCTACCACGCCACGAGCGACAGCAAAGAGATCAAAATGAAAAATGACTCTGGCGTGAAAAAAGGCAAAGTCACCCGGCTAGAATTGACAGGCATTCACAACTGCTGCCGAAAATGTAACACGGCCATCACCAAAGCACTGGCTAGTGTTGATGGCATCGAAGCCAATAACGCCAAGCCAAATTCCGACACCTTAGTGGTCGAAGGCAACTTTGAAGGAACCGCACTGATCAAAGCGTTGTTCGCCGCTGGTTTCCACGGAAAAGTAAAATAGGAAGTTTGATTTACTTCTGACTTCGACTCTAATCGCCTATTCTTCGATTTGAAGGATAGGCGCTTTTATTTTCTTGGGATATTCTTCAAATAAGGATTTACATTTCGTTTGTAAACTACATAATTACAAGTGAAGGCTGTTCTTAAAAAACAGGAGTGATAATAGAAATTTTCGTGCAGGATGCAGCGTAAAATAAAAACTCAGGGACGAGAACTATTCTTTCGGGAATCCTACGAGGAATCTCGGGATGCATTTCGTAAAGCGGTCGACCATCATCAGGCACCTGTGCAGAGTTTTGCTTGTTCTGCATTGGGTCCAGATGGCGGGCCGTTAACCGTAGACTGTGCGATGATTGGAGGGAATCATGCCGCCAATTTAGTCATGTTGTCGACAGGGCTGCACGGAGCCGAAGGGCCTTTGGGTTCGGCGGTGTTATTGCAATTCCTCGAAAGCCTTCGACTAGATGAAAGTCTAAACAACACTCGGTTCTTATTGATTCATTCATTGAACCCGTACGGGCATGCTCATGGTCGACGGTTTGATGCCGAGAACATTGACTTGAATCGCAACTTCTTATTGCCAGAAGAATCGTACTCTGGTTCGCCAGAAATCTATCAAACGATTAATCCGTTCTTGAACCCTCAAAAACCGCCGCAACATTTTAGCGGATTCCTATTCAACGCGGCCTATTACATTGCCCGGTATGGATTTCAAAAAGTACAACAGGCCATCGCAGGTGGTCAGTATGATTTTGAACAAGGGCTGTTCTTCGGTGGGCACACAGCCAGTGAAACAAAACAAATTGTTGAGCAAAACTGGCGGTCTTGGATTGGCGATGTTCGGCGAGTAATTCATCTTGATTTTCATACCGGGTTAGGCAAGTGGGGAACGTATCAGTTGCTGAGCAACCATGAGTTTTCAAGAGAACACCAGGCAGAGTTACAAACGCATTTCTCTCATCTGCCGATCATGAAAACTCAGGAAAACAATATCGTCTATCAGACTAAGGGTGACTTTGGGCACTGGTGCCATCAACAATCGGCGGAGATTGACTACTGTTATTTGAACGCCGAATTCGGCACGTATGGCCCTTTGCAAATGTTGAGAGCACTTCGCAATGAAAATCAATATCACCACTGGTTCCCAGGTGTACCAAATCCCGAACACTGGTCAAAGAAAAATCTATTAGAGGCATTCTGTCCTACTTCAGAGAAATGGCGAAATCAAGTGCTAGAGCAATCAGAGCAACTGATTCAGCAGGCGGTTCGGTATGTTCGTTCAGAGTAAATTGAGCGTGATTTGCCAAGAGTTGCTATTTTGGATGTCTAGTTTGGATGTCTAGGTAGATATTCTTGCTGAGACAAAATAGAATAGATTGCTCCAGTATTCACACGCCATTCTATTCGATCGAGTTTTTAATATGAAGTCAACACTCCCGTTTCTTCTTTTGCTTGTCAGTTGTATCACTGCTGGTTCACAACGGTCTACTTTGGCTGAGGATAAATCAGCAGCTAAAGTACAAGGAAAGTGGATCGCCTTATTCGATGGTAAAACTACCGATGGGTGGACGCCTCGGGAAGAGATCGTTTCGTTCAAGGCGGTTAATGGAGAATTGCAACTTCTCTCAAAGAAGAATGTTTGGGTCACCAGTGACTTGAAGGTGGCCAACTTTGTGTTTGAAGGTGAGGCCAAAATTCCTCAAAAGGATAGCAAGGGTTTTAACTCAGGATTTGCATTTCGCTGCCAAGGTGAAACCGGCAAGCCTAAAGGTTACCAATGCGAAATTGAATCTGCCAACCCCGGCACCAATGGCGGCGTGTATGGCATAGGGCTCGGTGGCTGGATTTATCCTGTTGCGGATCAAAAAGAAGAACACCGAAAGCGAATCACCGGCGTGTTTAAGCCCGATGATTGGAATAAGTATCGCATCGTTTGCCAAGGACCGAGGATTCAAGTTTTCGTCAACGGTGTTTTAATTACTGACATCGAGCACAGTGGATCACTTTCTGGCTATTTCGGAATTCAACATCACGGCCATGGAGGCATGGTAAGTTTTCGAAATCTTCGTGTGCAAAAATTACCTAAAGCACAATAAATAGACTCGTTTGAGCATCCTTATTTGTATCGCCTGCTTCAATCACTTGTTCTCATGAAAAGTCTTGCCGAAATGAATCGACTAAAATTTGCCGTTTGTTGTGTCGTTTTGACTGTTGGTAGTTCGTTTGCCGCGGCGGCCAATCGCCCTAACATCGTGCTGGTCATGGCCGACGATCAAGGCTGGGGTCAGGTCGGGTATTACAATCACCCGATTCTGAAAACACCCCATTTAGATGCCATGGCCGACAGCGGTTTACGGCTTGATCGGTTTTACGCCGGAGCACCGGTTTGCTCTCCTACCAGAGCCAGCGTGTTAACTGGGCGAACCAATAATCGGGGCGGAGTTCTCCAGCATGGCTACGCTTTACACTTGCAGGAAAAAACGATTTCGCAAGCAATGAAAAAAGCAGGCTACGCGACAGGTCATTTCGGCAAATGGCATCTTGATGGGCTGCGAGGCCCTGGGGCACCTGTCCTTAAAGATGACCCTTATCACCCAGGCAACTTTGGTTTTGATGAATGGCTAACCGTCACCAACTTTTTTGACATGAATCCGATCATGAGTCGCCAAGGCAAGTTCGAAGAGTTCAAAGGTGACTCTTCCGAAATCGTGATTGACGAGGCACTGAAGTTTATCGGTAAACTGGCCAAAGCGGGCAAGCCATCATTCACAGTGGTTTGGTATGGTTCGCCTCATAGCCCCTTTGTGGCAAGCAAAAAAGATCAAGTCGGAAAAAAAGCGGATCAGGCGGCCCATCATTACGGAGAACTGGTCGCCATGGATCGTAGTATCGGAACACTGCGTGCCGGCCTGCGAGAAATGGGCATCGCCGATAATACACTAGTGTGGTTCAACAGTGATAACGGCGGACTTGCCAAACAGTTTGGACCTGAAACCGTGGCCGGGCTTCGCGGCAGCAAAGGCACCATCTGGGAAGGTGGTTTGCGTGTGCCATGTGTTATTGAATGGCCGGCTGGTATCAAGCCCCGGATTTCTAAGTACCCCGCTTCGACCATGGATATCATGCCGACTTTGGTTGAAATAGCGGGTCTCCCTTCGGACTCCATGTTAGATGTGGTCGATGGAATGAGTATTGCTCCGCTTTTCAAAAAAGAATTAGGCCGACGCACCAAACCGATTCCTTTTCAATACATGGGCAACGCGGCCATGGTAGATAATGAGTATAAAATTGTGGCGGAAAAAAACGGTAAACGAAAGTATCAATTGTTCAACCTCGATAAAGATCATACCGAGAGCAACAATCTGTTTGACAAACAACCTGAAGTTGCAGCCCGATTGCAGAAGCAACTAGATGCTTTCACCAAGTCCGTTGCCGCGAGTCAAACTGGGGCCGATTACCCTGAAGGCAAAGTGACTAAAGAAGGTCCGCATGGCCGTTTTTGGGCTGGCACGCCTGAGTATGCTCCCTACATTAAGGAATTGCTGAAACGGCCTGAGTACAAAAGTCAAAAAGGGAAGACCAGTCCCAAGCAAGTGTTGGCACAATAATGACCGTGTTAGATAAACTACAGAACCGAGCTGCTCAAACGCGATAGGATGAAGTAAATCAGTTCAAATTGGTTCCCTTATAGATTAACACAATGACTATTGAATCACAAAATCCGTATGCTTCGCCACTGGTCGATGAGTCTTCATCGCATCTTTATCAGACGGGCAAATGTCCCGAGTGTGATTCGGCTGATTTGACACGCCCACGGTTTACCAACTGGGGTGGCTGGATTGGTCCTTGGTTCTTGCGACATGTGATTTGTCAAAACTGCCAGTACGAATTCAATTTCAAATCTGGTTATACCAACAAAACAAATATCATGATGTACCAAGTCTTCTCCGTGATCGCATTGTTGCTAGGGCTCGCATCACTGGCCCTGTTTCTTGCCTGGGAGTTGGATTGGATTGGTTAATCAGAAGCCAGGCTTGCCTGCAATTAACATAAATGTTTTTCGTTCTTTCTGTAAAGGAATTACCGTGTCAATAAAGGAAATTGAAGTCAAATCTTTCTTTACTTCAAAAGGCGGTGGGCGTGCAGCCACTCTACTAGATTACGCGGTGATTGCAAAAGAGATACGACCAATTTTGGTAGAGCTAATCAAAAACTAAACTTCGTAATAAATGGCATTCAATTTCATGCGATATTTATCAGTCCTAATTATTCTCATAATCGCCACTCCATTGATCACAACTGCCCAAGCGGCGGGGCAGTTGGGTGTGCCCATTAGTTGGATCAAAGTCCCTGGCACGGTGGACCAGTTTTATATGGCGCAGCAAACTGGAGATGGACAGTTGATTTTAACGCCGAACGAATCGTTCTTCCCCAAGCGAGGGCTCGCGGCAACCGGCAAGAGCCTTGTACCTGATGTTGATGGTCTGAACAAAGGGAACTCTTACGCAAAGATTGAACGCTGGGATGCAGGCGATATTGCCGAGTGGGGGATATTTCTGGAGCAATCTGGCCAAGTTGAGATCAAAGTCTTGATGTCGAACACCGACGACAGAGGCAAGTTCACGCTACTGCTTGATGAAAAGGAACATTCTTTCACGACTAAGCAAGTAGGCGATGGATCGACACAAGTCACCACCGCTACGTTTCAAATCATGAAGCCGGGTCGGCATTCGGTTCGATTACTTTGCAATCAGGCTACGGGCAAAGTGGGTCTTCATCAAATTGAAATAACTGGAAGTGCTGCAAACAAAGCTTCGGTGTTACGCAAACGCTGGCGACCGGCGGCCGCCCATACGCGGTTTTCAAGTTCCAAGGCGGCCAGCGACATTCGGCTGTGGGTCATGGAAATGGACGCGGTGCCAGGCGAATTGAGTTTCTATAGCCCTATTACCACGCCGTTTGGGTATTACGGACCATCATGGCAAGCCGATGGCAAGGTGAACACCAGCTTTAACTTTTCGCTCTGGTCATTCAAGCGAGGCGGGCAAAAACCACCGGTCGAACAACTTTCGCACTTGTTGGCAGTGGGCAATCCTCAAGCCAGCTTTAGCGGATTTGCTCACGAAGGAACCGGCGTAAAAATTCGCAACTGGGAGCCACTGGCCGGACGCCAAGGTCAGCGACAAACCTTGGCGCTGCGTGTTGAACCGGGCCCAATGTACGACACTTATTACAGTTACTTCTACGCAGCGGATGAAAAACAGTGGAAGCTCTTCGGCGTTGGCAACAAGTTCAACAATCAAAAACCACTGAAGTCTTTATGGGTTGGCAGCTTTGTCGAAGTCCCTGGCCCCGCACCGGTTCAGCGAACTGGCCCTTATGAACGAGTCATGCGATATCGCGGCTGGGTGATGGATACCGCAGGCAACTGGAGTCCACTCGACAGAATGACCAGCGGCAACATCAACCGCAAAACCGGGCTGACGCATACCGAACGTGGAGTGACCATTGATGGTTGGTTCTACTTGCAAACCGGTGGCTGGACCTTTCGAAAAATGGAATCAGCAAAAGACGTTGCACTCGCCCCGAAGTTCACCAAGCCACAAGTGGAGTATCTCGGCAAAGAGGATATTGCCTTTTTAACTTCGATGCCTGCGGAGATTACGATTAGCAAAGTGGAACGAATAGAGAATCAAATCACGGGAAGCTATACAATCCAAGGCACTGCAAAAGATACTGAAGTAACACTGTACTGGGGAACCACCGAAGGGTTAACCCTGGCAGATCGCTGGCAAAATGAACTATCGTTTTCTTCAACGGGCAAATTCAACATTAAAAATGTGCCTGCCGATAAAACGATCTTTTTGCGTATGCTGCTAATAAATAGTGAAGGTAAGTTCTGGACGACGAAAACGGTGAAAGTGGCCCCTTGAAAAAAGAACGATTCTTGACAACCTCAATTTCTAACCTAGACTGCATACGCAACATTCCAACAATCACTAGTTAGACACGACAAAACACAATGAAAATCCTATTAACCGGCGGCGCAGGCTACATTGGCAGCCACACTTGTATCGAATTACTAAACGCTGGGCACGAAGTGGTTGTTGTTGACAACCTAATGAACAGCAAGCGAGAATCACTAACTCGTGTGGAGCAAATCACTGGCAAGTCCATCGATTTTCACGAATTTGATCTTTGCGACAAGCAGCGGTTAGACCAGTTCTTCTCAACGGTTAAGCTTGATGGCGTGATTCACTTTGCTGGCCTAAAAGCCGTTGGCGAATCGGTCGCCAAACCGTTGTTCTATTATCAGAACAACCTGATCTCGACTTTAAACTTACTTGAGTGCATGAAAAAACATGGGGTGAAGAACTTAGTGTTCAGCTCTTCGGCCACCGTGTATGGCTCGCCCAAAACCGTGCCGATCACCGAAGACTTTCCGCTTTCCACCACCAATCCGTATGGCCGTACGAAGTTAATGATTGAAGAAATCTTGACCGACTTTCATCACGCCAATCAAGATTTTGCCATCGTCAATTTGCGTTACTTCAACCCGGTAGGCGCCCATGAAAGTGGATCAATCGGGGAAGACCCCAACGGCATTCCCAACAATTTATTCCCCTACATCACGCAAGTTGCCATCGGAAAATTAGAAAAATTAAGCGTATTTGGCGATGACTACGACACCGTCGATGGTACGGGCGTGCGAGATTATATCCATGTGTTGGACCTAGCAAATGGGCATCTCAAGGCACTAGAAAAAATTGAAGGCTGCACCGAATTGCTCAATATCAACCTCGGCACCGGCAAAGGCTATTCTGTGCTCGAAGCGATTCAAGCCTTTGAACAAGCATCAGGTAAATCCGTCAGCTATCAAATAGTTGACCGCCGACCTGGCGATATAGCAGCTTGCTATGCCGATCCGAGCTATGCCTTGCAGTGTATTGGCTGGCAAGCGACCCGAGATTTGGCCTGCATGTGTCGAGACTCTTGGAACTGGCAATCTCAGAACCCTCAAGGGTATTAACAATAATACTCTCGCCAGAATCTCAATCTCGGGAGATTCTAGCTACGATTTGACAGGCTCAAATAAACCGTCCATAATTGCGGTTGTGTTGTGCAATTCAAGCTCTTCACCCAGTTCCAGACTTCCATGGACAATCGAACCCCGTCGATATTCCCTTCACCTTTCTTCCCTAACTCATCGGAACCTCAAGATGCGAAATAACTGCTTACGCTGTTTTGCGGCTGCTCTTTCAATTTGTGCTGCATTCTTTCTGATTACAAGCTCCAGCAATGCCGGAGACACGGTCAAGGTCTACATCCTTGCAGGCCAATCCAATATGGAAGGCAAAGCACCCAATGCATTGTTTGAACATCAAGCGACCGTTGCCAAAACGAAAGAGTTTTTCTCCCACTTGCGTGATGGCGACCAATGGGTCGAACGTGACGATGTGTTCATCAAATACTTGAATCGTCATGGCAACCTGACTCTCGGCTATGGATCAAAGGATCGTACTGGTGCCGAATACGAGTTTGGTTATGTGATGGGCGAACATCATGAAGATCCTGTGCTGTTGATCAAAGCTGCTTGGGGCGGACACTCGTTGTACAAACTGTTTCGCTCTCCCTCCAACCCTAGAGCTCAGGAAATACTAGACGAAGAGTTGACAGCGGCAATTGAAAAAACAAAAAAGAATAACGAAAAGCGAATGAAAAATGATCCACTGCCGACAATGGAAAGCATCAAAGCGGATTATGGTAAATCGTACAAAAACATGCTGGCCGAAGTGGAAGATACTTTCGAGAACTACGAAACCATGTTCCCAGCACTCAAGGGCAAGAAATTGGAAATCGCCGGTTTCTTTTGGTTTCAAGGTTGGAACGACCAATACAATGGCGCCGAACAAGAATACGCACACAACTTCGAACACTTCATCAAAGATATACGCAAAGATCTCAAGGCACCTAATATGCCAGTTGTTACCGCGATGATGGGCCAGCACGGATCGGTTCCGCCTAAACCAGATTCAGCACGTGCGTTGATCAACAAAGCACAAAAATCAATGGAAAGCGTGCCTGAGTTCAAAGGGACAGTCAAAGCGATTGCGACCGATGTACTAATCGATAAAGCGGCCGAAGCGTTGTATCCAACGTGGAGAGACAACTTCGAGCAATGGCAACTAACCGGCGGAGACCACGCATACCATTACCTGGGCAGTGCCATCTGGTTCACCCGCATCGGCAAAGCAAGTGCAGACGCCATGATCGAGCTAGAGAAGTAAACTCGAACGAGACATTCTGGAAGAGAACAACAGAATTTCCCAATTCCACCACCCAAGGCTTAGTTCGCATTTGAACTAAGCCTTTTTTATTTTCCGTCTACGGATGCTCGATGCGATAAAGGTGCGTCTTGGTACGGATGAGCAGGTTATCGTCGATGACGGCGGGCGATGCCATGCAACCGGTAGCAAGCTCGTTCTCGGCCAGCAGGCGGAACTCCTTTGGGTCGGCAGCAATAACGCGCATCTTGCCGTCTTCCGCCACGAAATAGATCCGACCATCGGCGCAGATCGGAGATCCGCTGTGTGGGCCGCCCATTCGTTCTGTCCAGGTGGCTTTGCCGGTCTCCAACTCAACGCAAGAGGCGATCCCCTTGTCGTTGACCATATAGAGATGATCGCCGATGATGAGTTGCGATGGGCGTGTGGGAGTTGATTTCTTGGTATCCCACACGATATGTGTCTTGGTGACATCGCCGCTACCATCGGGTCGCACGGCCAGCAGGCAAAGGCCGCGTTGCAAATTGATGAATACTTTGCCATGACTGTACAGTGGCCGTGCTGCCGCGTTGAAACCGGCATGATAGACTGTCCACAACAGTTCTCCTGTGAATGGATCATACGATTCCGTTGCCACAGATGCAGGGCTGACCAACTGCCAGCGACCTTTGTGTTGAAAGATGGTTGGCGTCGAGTATGATTTCTTGAGGTCTCCATTGTCTGTACCGTACTCGATCATCCGGTCCTTCTTCCAAACCGTGTCGCCAGTTTCCTTATTCAATGCGGCGACGTACTGGTAGTCGGCGCCATCAAAGGTCAGGAACAACAAGTCGCCGAACACAACGGGAGACGATCCCGCAGAGCGAAGATGGTCACAAGGAAGATCTTGTCTGGTCCACAAGACCTTGGCCTCTTTCGTATCGATGCATGCCGTTCCCGCGCTACCGAAATGTACCCACAAGCGGTTCCCCTCGACCACCGGCGTTGGACTGGCATAGCTGTTGTAAGGAATGCAAAATGCGGGTTCGGCAACATCGAAGACGGTCACATCATGCAAGATTTTTCCAGACTTCGCGTCCACACAGATGGCCGACAATCGCTTGCCGTCTTCCGTGGCGTTGGTCATCCAGATCTGGTTGCCGGTCACTACTGGCGACGACCACGCCTTGCCGCTGATCTCGGTTTTCCAGGCGATGTTCTCCGTCTCGCTCCACGTGACAGGCAGGCTGACATCGGACACTTGGCCATTGCCCTGCGGGCCCCGAAACTGATTCCAGGACTCGGCATGTGCGGACAAGGGAACTAGCAAACTGGCAAGCATGGCGTATGGGAACAGTCGCATGAATCGTTTCTTTCTGGACCTAGAGTAGTTGAGAGCCCAATGGGGAGGATGGGGAGGGTTGTATCAATATATAGGATAGCTCATCGGATTTCGATACTCCGAGGAATTTCATAGCACAGAGGTACAAGAAACGACAAAAGACCCTAGTAAACCAAAGCCTTTTGCGAGTTTTTGCGAGTCACAACCTGTTGGTACCAAAGCACTTAGAGGAGGACATGAGACTCGAACAACTACCTTAAAACCCGAGGATTACGCATATTCTGAAAAAAGCGCTGCAAAATGCGGTGCAGTTAGTGCAATCACGGTGTTAATGGACACTGATCTGCTGCATATAGTTGAAGCTTGGCCAAAACTATCAGTCTCAGCCAAAGAATCCCTTCTGCAACTGGTCAATGCGTTCGCAGAGTCAACGCTCGATACTTAGTATCCTTAAAGAAGAATGCCATGAAACGGCAAAGAAAGAGCTATTGTAGATAGTCGCCGAATAACGTTGCGTCCTCGCCAGGGCCATGATCTTGTTGCAATCGTTGTCAAATCCGAGTTACGGTATGACGTTGCTTCCTGGGTGCCTGTAAAACTTCTTTCAGAATCTGGTGGATGAATGCAGATAAGCGTCCAAATTTCCATGGCTGTATACACTCCTGAAACCTCGCCGTGAAAGAGAAATGGACCGAAAATATCCAGTATCTCACTCCACGACAAGTGTTCAAATGTGCCTTACAAATTTCAACTGCGATTACGTTGAATGAACCTATTGACGCATGCCCTGAACCGGCCTTACAATTCTACTTATCAACTCTTGGGGAATAGTGTAACGGTAGCACGACTGCCTCTGAAGCAGTTTGTCTAGGTTCAAATCCTAGTTCCCCAATTTGTTTGATCGCAAGGAGTTACGTCTTTTTCTTCGTCCGAAAACCCTGATTCCTCCGGTTCGGATTGACGCCACTGGCGTCTTTTTTCGTTATTGGTCGCATCCTTGAGTAATTGTTCTTGGCGATCATTGTCTTGGCCAACATAGTATTTCTCGGTCGTGGAGATGTCGGCATGTCGCATGAGATCTTTCAAGACGAATGAGCTTACCAGTGTCGACCAATGGCTTCCAAATGTTCGTCGAAGGTCATGGAAACTGGCGTACTTGGTTTTCTTTGTTGGTGCTGACACGATAATCTCGGCTGCCTTGCCAATGTTTGATCCGACTGCTGAGATGGATTCCATCAACTGCATTGGCGTTCCGTCCTTCGATAGAGCCAGAAATACTTTACCTCTTCGATCTTCGTCTGGGGTACGGAGTAGGAACTCAACGATCTCTGGTGTTGGAACGTAGGTTTCAGCTTCTCCAGACTTTTGGCTTTCACCAGGAATCATAAATCGCATCGATCCGCGATCCGCGATCACATAGATCAGATTCCCTGAGGTCTTACGGGGTCGATCCCATGTCAACGCTAGTGCTTCGGAAAGTCGCAAACCAGACAGCCTTAAACCTTCGACGAAGTATTGCCAACTGTGAATGATGGCCTGAGTCCTGACTTCAAATTGTTCGCAGCCGCGATCTATTCTCCGATATGCTTTGGGACGAACTGTATCAGCAATAGCGTCGAAGTAGCGGTTGCATTCACCAGCAGTCAGTGGTCTACCCTTGGTGTACTGGCCCAGCGACCTTCGGTGTGAACATCCTTTCACTAGTTTAGATGCAATCACGTTGCGATCGGTCAGAAATTCGATGAATAAATCATCATGATCGCATAGGAGTTCTTACTGGAGACATTATAATAAACCGATTGGTTCGAATACCTGAAGTTCTCGTTCATGGACAATTGACACATTATTGAGTAGTTGACAGGTACCTAGAATAACCACCGAAGGTCGCTGGGCTAATACAGCGAAGTGGACCTTATTCTCTTTTTACTCTTAATTCAGGAAGAGCTGCCTTGAGTTCTGACAGTCCGGCATCCGTGACCTTCGTGTCTCTGAGGCCCAGGCGTTTCAGACTGGTCAAGCCTTTCAGATGTTCCAACCCAGCATCCGTGATCTGTGTCTCGTCGAGCCACAGGGTATGCAGACTGGTCAAGCCTTTTAAATGTTCCAATCCGGCATCCGTGATCTGCGTGCCTCTGAGCTCCAGGCTTATCAGACTGTTCAGGCCTTTCAGATGTTCCAGTCCAGTATCTGTGACCTGCGTGTTGTAGAGGCCCAGCCCTTCCAGATTGGCCAGGCCTTTCAGGTGTTTCAGCCCGGCATCCGTGATCTGCGTGTTATGGAGGAGCAGGGATT
>NVWB01000143.1 GCA_002733575.1 Blastopirellula sp.
GATGATCATCGTCGAGGGCCTTTCCGTAAAGGAAGTTGCCTCGCAACACAACCTGACCGTTCTGGAAGTCGAAGCCATTGTGAACGAGCAAAATCAACTCGCTCTGGCCCACGCCAATTGTTTGCCGGAAGAGTCGAGCAACTCGCCCATCATTCATTTGCGAAGGCTAGAACATCAGTGGCGTGAAGCCATGGCCGCCTGGTATCGTTCGCAAAAGGAAGAGGAAACCACCAAGGTTTCACGTTCCACTGGGGCCCGTTCTCCGGGCGAAAAAATGGAACAGACCCGCAAAACCACGCCGGGCGATGTCCGTTATCTTCAGTTGGCCCAGCGTCTGCTGAGCGAAATCAAAGAACTTCACGACCAAATCAAAGCCGATCATGAGTCAGCACAATTAGGAGCACTAACCGATGTCAACTCTCTTACACTTGAGCAACGAAGAGAAGAACTCCGTCAACTCTTGGATCAATTCGGCCAGCCTTCAGCAGGTTGAACGCATGATCGAATTGGTGACCGGCGAAAAACTTTCCTGCTGGGACGATAGCACGCACCCGGTGCATAAATACTGCCCACATACGCCATCAGAAAAACAGCGAAAGTTCCTCGATCTCGATTGCAAAGAGGCCCTGTACGGCGGAGCGGCTGCCGGCGGAAAGAGCGAAGCCCTACTGATGGGCGCACTGGCCAACATCCACGTGCCAGGCTACGCCGCGTTGATTTTACGCAAAGATGTCGCCAGGCTCCGGCTCTCTGGCGGATTGATCGACAGGGCCCAACAGTGGTTCGCCGGAACCGATGCCCGCTGGTGTGGTCGCACAGAACGCTGGACCTTTCCCACCTCTGGCGCACCTGCTTCGATCTCGTTTGGCTACATGTCTTCGTCGGAAGATAAATTCCGCTATGGGTCGAGCGAGTATCAATACATTGCGTTTGACGAACTAACCGAATTCGCCGAAGACGACTACCGGTTCATGTTCAGCCGGTTACGAAAAAACTGGGACATGCCAACAGTGCCGCTGCAAGTTCGCAGCGCGACCAACCCTGGCGGCTATGGGCACCGCTGGGTGCGGCGGCGGTTTGATACCCAGAAAAAATCCGCTGCGAATCATTTTCATCCGGCCTTCATTCCGGCAAAAGTTCAAGATAACCCAGCGGTCAACGCGGCAGAGTACATTGACAGCCTGCAACATTTGCCGACGGTCGCGCGTGAGCGATTGATGAACGGCGATTGGTCGATTCAAGAACAAGGTTTAATTCACGAAGACTGGCTGCGCACGTTTATCGAACGCGGCAGCCAACTGATTCTGCTCAATGCGAAGCATGAACCCTACGCAGAAATTAACGCCCACGATTGCCGGCGGTTCGTTACCGTTGACCCGGCCGGAACCAGCGAAGACCGGGCCCGCGAACATCGAGGGCACCCTGCCAGTTATACGGTAATCCAAGTCTGGGACATGGCACCCGCACCGTATCAACAATGTTTGCTACTCCGGCATCAAGTCCGCAGCCGGATTGGCTTTGACGGGCTGTGTCATGAACTAAAAGAAGTGCACAAAACTTACCAGCCAGAACGGATGCTAATCGAAAACGAAAAGCTAGGCCAAGCCGCCGTCGATATCCTCGGCCAGCAACTGCCACTAACAACCATCGCCACCGGCGGCAAAGACAAAGTCGCCCGAGCCTCGCCGCTGATTAACAAACTGGAACAAGGCCATATCTTCCTCCCCCAAACCGAAAACAACTGGAAACCCGATTTCGAAACCGAACTACTAAGCTGGACCGGCCTGCCAAATGAAACGACCGATCAGATAGATGCCGCCGCGTATGCGGTGGTGTATGCCATGCGGAATGATTATGGAGACTTGGTGATCGAGGCGGTGTTTTAGGTAGGTGGTTTTTTGATCTTTGACAATTTGAATAGGTGGGAAACTCATTTTTAGCGTTTCCGAACAGAACAATTAGGCAATGCCTTTTTAAGTTTGTCGATCTCTGCTTCTGGAACTTGCATGTCTTTGAGAATTAAGGTTTCAAGATTGGAAAGCTTAAACAACGGTGAAAGGTTATTTATCTTAGGGGTTTCAAGCTCTAAGTCTCGCAGATTGACGAGCTTGGCCAAGGGTGTGAGGTCATTTGCATTTGGAATTTCGAGTTCTAAGTCTCTTAGATTAATGAGCTTGGCAAAGGGCGCAAGATCAGTGACTTTATCCCGAATAATCTCCAGTTCTTTGAGTTGTCTGGGATCAGATATTGGTGAGAAATCCCTGTCAATTACCTGAATAATCTCCAACTTTTCGAGCTGTGTGAGATCAGATAATGGGGTGAAATCAGTGACTCGGGTATAATGAAGCTTGAGTGATTTAAGACTGCTTAGTTTTGACAGTGCCGAGATATCAGTGACTTGGTTAGAAGAAAGCCCGAGTGATTTAAGGTTCCTTACATTTGGCAGTGCCGAGTAATCTTGCAGATTATAATTATTCAAGATGTATAAAGATTCAAGCTGATCCAGGTGAATCAAAGGAGTCAGGTCCTTGACATACGTGGCACCAATCGTGAGGACACGAATATTGTTCAATCGTTGAATAGGCGTTAAATCGAGAAATGGGCCAATGAGTCGGACAGTTAATGGGCAGTTGAGTTTCGATAACTCTGCCATATGCTTTGCTGTATAACTCTCCTTCGAGGAAAAGGTGATAACAAGAGAATCAAGAGATTGTAAATGCGATAATACCGAAATATCAGTAACCGTAGGATTTTCGATGGAAACGTAAACAACCGTATCAAAAAAATCATTTCCAAGAATACTTCTCAACCATAGATTGTCCTCCGGTTCCGCATAATTACGATAGCCTCCATCTTTAGGACGCTCATAGTCATAATCTACACTTCCCCCACTGGCTAATACCCACTCGACCACCAACCGCTGCTGTCTCGCTTGATAAAGCTTCACACTCACCGGCACCAGTAGCACACAAAGTAGCGTCACTAAAATAAATAGTGTTCGCATACTAAAACGAAATTTGGGTAGCCATTTCACTTTATGTTTTTCCGGTAGGATGGGTTTTGATCTTTGACAATTTGAATTTAGTTATTAACGGTTCGGAAGGAAGATCATGAAATCGTGCTTCTCAATTGAACAATTTGGCAGTGCCTTTTCAAGCTTGCTAATCTGTGATTTTGGTGCTTGAGTATCTGGGAGACGCAGAGTTTTAAGATTGACAAGATTTTCTAACGGAGAAAGATCTTTTGCTTGAGGAGTGTGAATCAATAAGCCTCGCAAATTAACGAGCTTGGCCAAGGGCGTGAGATCCGTAATACTCGGTTCTCGAAGGTACAGTAATTCAAGTTGCGTGAGGCCAGATAAGGATGAGAAATCCGTGGTCATGGCTTGGTCGGTACGAAGAGTCTTGAGACTTTTGATTTCTTTCAATGGTGAATAATTGTTTACGGGAGTCCTTGAAATCCTTAATTCTTCAAGTTGAGTGAGGTGACTCAAAGGTGCCAGATCGGTGATTTGCGACTCATCAATCGTGAGCCTACGAATGCTGCTCAATTGTTGAATTGGCGATAAGTCATCGATAGATGGACACTTGATATCGACATTAAGTGGACAGCCTGATTTCGATAACGCTGCAAGACTCTTTGCTGTAAAACTCGTTTCTGATGTGAAGTGAATATTAATAGAATTACGCTGATAGAGCGGAGATAAATCGACACTATGAGGGTCTATTAGGGTAAGACTGAATCGTGATCCCAAATGCGGTAAATGAGAAATATCTTCGGCCGAAGGGTCTGTTATTCTAACGCTCAAAACACCTTCAAAAAAATCTCTGCCAAGAGCTCTTCTTAACCCGATCTTGTGCGTTATGGCCCTTGAATAAGTAGGTATAGGAATAGCCCGGTCCCAGAAATAATCAACTTCAGCCCCATTCGCCCTGAGCAACTCAACCGCCAACCGCTGCTGCCGGGCCTGATAAAGCTTCACACTCAGCGGCACCAGGAGCACACAAAGTAGCGTCACTAAGATAAATAGGGTACGCATACTAAAACGAATTTTGGGTAGCCATTTCACTTGACGTTTTTCCTGTAGGATGGGTTTTGATCTTTGACAATTTGAAATGGAGGATATTGATACGAGGGCAATCAGAATTCATCAAAATAAGTAGTACTGACATTACAGTTAGGTAATACCTTTTCAAGTCTTTTAATTTCTGCTTCAGGAAAATTAACCGGATGATATAAGACTTTGAGTTTTGAAAGTTTAAACAACGGAGAAAAGTCATTTGCATTTGGGGTGCTAAGCGATAAGGATCGCATGTTGATTAGCTTACCCAAGGGCGTGAGATCCGTGATATTCGGATTATTGATATACAACTTTTTCAGTTGCGTGAGATCAGATAACGGTGAAATATCTTTCACCGGATTTTTTTCGATAGTTAAACTCTCAAGCTGGTCGAGATGAATCAAAGGGGCTAGGTCGGTGACTTGCGAGTCATAAATAGCGAGTTCACGAATATTGCTCAATTGTTGAATTAGCGTTAAATCATCCATGAATTGGCCGTCAAGATAAATATCTAGTGAGCAGTCTAGTTTCGATAACTCTGCAATATGCTTTGCAGTAAAACTTTTTTCTGAGGAAAACTTGATAAAACAAGAATCGAGATTCTTGAGTGAACCCAGCGGAGACAAATCGACATTCTCAGGATCAACTATGTGAACGGTTTCAAGAGATTGCAAATGTGACAAGTTCGAAATGTCCGTGATCGTAGGGTTGGCAATGGTAACGTCAACAGGCGTATCAAAAAAATCATTGCCGAGAATACTTCTTAACCATAGATTGTCCGTCGGAGTCTCTGTAACAAAAGTTCCATCTTCGTCCAGTTGATAGTCATACACAATATAACCATCATTTTCCAAAACCCACTCCACCGCCAACCGCTGCTGCCGGGCTTGATAAAGCTTCACACTCACCGGCACCAGGAGAACACAAAGCACCGTCACTAAAATAAATAGGGTACGCATACTAAAACGAATTTTGGGTAGCCACTTCACTTTAAAACTTCCGGTAGACAGGTTTTGATCTTTGACAATTTGAATTTAGTTGCTAATCGCACAATTGGGCAAAGCCTTTTCAAGTCTTTCGATCTCTGCTTTTGGGACTTGCATGACTGAGAGGGACAAGTGTCGAAGATTGGGAAGTTTATCCAACGGAGAAAGGTCTTTTGCCTTAAGACTGCGAAGACTTATGCCTCGCAAAGTGACTAGCTTGGCCAAGGGCGTGAGATCCGTGACATTCGGTTCACGCAGGGTCAGAAAATGAAGTTGCGTGAGACCCGAGAACGATGATAAATCTGAGATATTGCACTGGTCAGCAGAAAAGCGTTCGAGACTTTTAATATCTTTTAATGGTGAATAATCTTTTACCGGAGTCTGAAAAATAGTTAAATCTTCAAGCTGTGTGAGGTGGGTCAAAGGTGCCAGATCCGTGACTTGCGAGTCAGAAATTCCGAGCCAACGAATATTGTTCAATTGTTGAATGGGCGTTAGATCATCGATAGATGGACCCGTGATCATGACATTTAATGGATAGCCAGATTTCGATAACTCAGCGATATTCTTTGCTGTAAAACTTGTTTCCGAGGTAAAGTGGAAATCAATCGAATCAAGTTGATTTAGTGAGTCTAGTGGAGATAAATCAACATTCTGAGGGTCCGCAAGGACAACCGTTTTAAGAGATTGCAATTGCGTTAATGGAGAAATATCAATGTCCGAAAGGTTGGTAATATGAACGATAACAACCGCATCAAAAAAATCATTGCCAAGAACACTTCTTAACCATCGATTGCCCGTTATGACATCTGAAACAGAAAATTCACCGGTACTCAGATCAGAGTCATAAGTAACATAACCCCCATTCTCCAAAATCCACTCCACAGCCAACCGCTGCTGCCGGGCTTGATAAAGCTTCACACTCACCGGCACCAGGAGAACACAAAGCACCGTCACTAAAATAAATAGGGTACGCATACTAAAA
>NVWB01000144.1 GCA_002733575.1 Blastopirellula sp.
TTTGACAAGCCTCTCGGCGAACCTCTGGGGGAAATGGTCAGAGATGGATGGAAGTTGAGTCGTGAATATAAACACGCGTCTGTCTGGGTAGACCTCGAATCAAAGGAGTCTGAAATCCACTGGCGATAAGTGTCACACCTCCACCCTCCACGAAAAGTAACTGTATGAGGTATTACTGAAATTAGAATATCTAGCGAATGAATCCTGCCTGTATCTAAATACGCTCGGAGAAACGGCGAGATACGCACAACCAACTGTTTGAAAGGCCCTCATGTCCAGATACTTTCACATTTATCTCACCATAATCGCCATCAGTGCGTTTGCTACCACTGCATATTCTCAGAAGACTGAACCCGTAGCTGCTGCTGATCAAGCTTCATTGATTCGTGCAAAACGGATTATGCAAAAGGTCGACAAGAACGGAAACGGTACGTTTGAGAAGACTGAGAATGCTGCTGTCTGGAACCGCTATCGAAAACTGGATGTCAATCAGGATGAAATACTCTCCATCGACGAACTTCGCAAGGAGCGGACCTCCTACCTAGAGACAGGCGGAGAGAGAAAGCTAAATATCACTTATAAGCAGACGCCGCAGGGTAATTTGCAGTTGGATCTCTATTACCCAATCCAAAGTATGAAAGAGCACACATCTACATTTCCTGTTGTCATCTACACACACGGCGGTGGATGGGCGGCTGGCAGTAAGCAAGGGATCACGAAAGGGTCGTTTGCTGCGGTTTTCCAGAAACTGATTAAACATGGGTTTGCCGTGGCTTCGGTCAACTACCGATTATGTCGACCAAACAGTCCGGTCACCATTCGTGATTGCGTGATCGACTCGAAAGATGCTGTTCGTTATCTAGCAAAGAATAGTGATACGCTCCATCTGGATCGTAATCAGTTCTTCGCGATAGGTGATTCAGCCGGTGGGCAGATTGCTCAGATGCTGTTGCTGACTTCCCCTAAACCACTACCAGGAGATAAGGAACTAGCGGAAGCCTCTTACAAGATGGTGGCAGGCGTTTCTTGGTACGGCCCATGCGATTTTGTAAAGACCGATCTGTTCAATCACGATGATCGAGCAGGTTTCCGTGATCGGTTTGGTCCTCGCATCCTCGGATCAAACTCTGATCCCGACGACAAACTAAAACTCTACCGAGAAATGAGTCCGGTCAACTATTTGAGCAAAGACAGTCCGCCGCTGCTGATGATTCAAGGCGATAAAGATACGACCATCCCGGTAAAGCATGCGTACTACATGAAGCAAAAAGCGGACGTGGCTAAATCGCCGGTTGAGATCATGATCATTCAAAACTCTGGTCACAATTGGCGTAAGGTTGACGCTGAAATAGAGCCTTCTCGTGAAGAGATCGTCGAACGCACCGTCAAGTTTTTTGTTGATCAATTGTCGGCCACAAGCCATGAAACTCCCGAATAAATCCACACAGGCGACGCCAATGGTCGTTTATCCGAATTTTAAGAGAATGAAAATGCAAATACAACTTCCACTTTATGTAGTCCTACTACTGACTCCGCTGGCCGGTTTGCAAGCGACTGAACCTACGAAGCCGAATATCGTCGTGTTCTTGGCAGATGACATGGGTTGGGGTGATTCGGCTACCTACGGTCACAAGCTRATTCARACGCCYAAYCTCRACAARCTGGCRKCGCAGGGYGTGAAGTTCACTCAGTKTTATTCAGCCTGCGGTGTCTGYTCKCCKTCSCGWTCWGCGATYCTGACWGGGCGRACWCCMTATCGCAAYGGYGTCTGGCGACAYTTGTCGGGCCTTCAYGAAGCWCACCTGMGGWCYAGCGAAATCACSTATCCRAAGSTGTTGAAATCRATCGGCTATGAAACTTGCCACGTYGGTAAATGGCATCTCAATTCAARRSYGCAATTCAATACTTCGGAGTWTCCGCAACCTGSSGATCACGGATACGACTACTGGATGGCGACGCATAACAACGCGGAGCCGAGCCACAAGAAYCCGAACAACTTCGTYCGTAACGGAAARCCSGTCGGCGAGCTCAAAGGCTTCTCCGCGCCATTGGTCGCAGMTGAGGCGGAGCGTTGGTTGAGTGAGGTGCGCGATAAAACTAAACCATTTGCCCTATCCGTTTGGGTCCATGAGCCACATTCGCCGATTGCGACTGACCCGCGATTCTCTGATCTGTACAACGGACATGAAAACAGCACCTACATGGGCAACATCACGCAACTCGATCACGCGCTCGGACAAGTGATGTCAGCATTAGATAAAGAAGGCGTAAGTAACAATACATTGCTGATCTTTACATCAGATAACGGCCCAGTTGCTAAGTTCGGTGGAACAACCGGTGGACTGCGAGGCGGTAAGCGTAGCGATCATGAAGGTGGAATTCGTGTACCTGGTATTATTCGTTGGCCAGGGCATATCAAGCCAGGCACAGTGAGTGATATCCCTGTGGTCGGTACAGATATTTTTGCCACCGTGTTAGACATTACCGGAATTCCAATTCCACAAGATCGCACCATCGACGGTGTTAGCATGATACCAGCCTTTGCAGGCAAGCCTGTCGAAAGAAAGATTCCTCTCTTTTGGCGCACACATGTTTCACCACCTAATGACCGTGTTGCTCTTCGCATCGGTGACTGGAAACTGGTTGGAAACGAAATGCTGACAAAGTTCCAGCTATACGAGATCCAAAAAGATTGGAAGGAAGAACACGATCTTGCTGCCAAAATGCCGGAGAAGATGGAAGAGATGAAGAAGCAGCTTTTCGAAGTCTGGAAGGACATTAAGTCGGAAGGCCCCAATCACTGGTGGGATAACGAACGTCAGAAACCTGTCCAAGGCGGGAAGCTGAACTATTAAATTATGAATATAAAAAACCAACAGGGAACAATTAGGAGATTATTCGTATGCGTACGATAATAAAGTTCATTGTGGTGCTGTCGATCCTGTGCGGAGAGGCGAGTTTGACACATGCGGGCGAGAAACCCAACATCATAATGCTGTTGGCAGACGATCTAGGGTATGGGGATATTTCTTCTTTCGGCAGTCCCGCGGTTAAAACACCCAACCTCGATCGTATAGGTAGTGAGGGGATAAAATTTACTCGTTTTTATGCAGCATCCGCAGTCTGCTCACCGACGAGAGCGTCTGTGCTGACTGGCAGATACCCCTTGCGGTTCAACATCACAAAGCATTTTAACGACCGAAATCAGTGGCTGCCCGAATCGGCGACGACCATGGCTGAACTTCTGAAGGACGCAGGCTACAACACGGCGCATGTAGGTAAGTGGCATCTAGGTGGATTGCATGTGGACGCACAGGGTAAACGCCTGAACAATCAGCCTGGCCCACGTCAGCACGGATTCGATTCCTATCAGACGCAGATCGAACAGCAACCTCTTCGCAGCCGCATGGGTCGAGAGCAAACGCTCTTTCGAAAAGGCGGAACAGTGCTCCTCCGCAATGACCATCGGATTGGTGAGGATGATCCTTACTATACAAAACACTTTACTGACGCAAACGGTGATTATGCAGTTGAATTGATCGAAAAACTCTCTGCCGACAAGAAACCATTCTTTATTAATCTCTGGTGGCTCGTTCCTCATAAACCTTACGAGCCTGCTCCAGAGCCGCATTGGTCGAATACTGCAGCTGATGGCATCAGTGAGAATCAACATCGCTTCCGTTCGATGGTAGAGCATATGGACGGCAAAGTTGGGAAGATTATCAACAAGCTCGACGAACTCGGAATCGCGGACAACACACTCGTCCTTTTCACGAGCGACAACGGAGCTGCCTACGAAGGTTTCATAGGAGATCTGAAGGGCGGCAAGACCGACTTGCATGACGGGGGACTTCGCGTACCGATGGTGGTGCGTTGGCCAGCGGCAATTGAAGCGGGGCAAACATCGAATGCGTTTGGCCACACGAATGATCTGTTGCCAACCTTTTGCGGAGCGGCAGGAATCAAGCTACCAAGCAAACTGAAAATTGATGGACGGAGTCTGTTGCCTCACATGAAGGGCGAGAAACCGCTGAGTATCGAAGCAAGGGGAACTGTTTTCTGGCAACTCGATCTGTATAAAAATATTCAACGTTATTATCCCAAACCCGAACCATATGCGACCGAGGTCGCCATGCAAGGGAAGTGGAAACTGCTCGCTCGCGATGGCAAGCCTGTAGAATTGTTTGATATAGAATCTGATCCCAACGAGCGGCAAAATATCATTGGTGATCATTCAGATCTAGTCGCTTCATTATCCACTCAGCTTTACCAGTGGCTAAAGGCCCCGCGAACAACCCGTGAGTAAATTTCAGTAGTACGAATTACCTCAACAGAATACATTTCATCCCTAATCGATTGAGACACACAATGCATCAACATCAAGATAAATTTTTCATTCTTGTTTCGTTAGTGAACGCTTTATTGTTTTTCGGGCCATTCACTGTAACCGCGCAAGAGGATTCTAAGTCGACGCTCGGACTTGCCCCGCCATCTGAGGCTGTGGTGCTGTTCGATGGTTCAGACTTTGATGTTTGGAAACCATTCTCTTTCCAGGCGATCAACCCGAAGAATGATCAAAAGGAAATTCAATGGAAGTTGGTCGATGATCAGGCAATGGAAATCGCCTTTGAATTTGAGGGAAAGAAGCGTAAGCAATTTCTTTGTACCAAAGAGAAATTTGGTGATTATCGCTTGCACCTAGAGTTTATGTTGCCGGAAGAAGGAGATGGCAATAGCGGTATATTCTTTGGCCCGCTGTACGAAATGCAAATTCTCAATAGCACAAAGAAAGAAACCCTTGGGCTAACCGACTGCGGATCGATCTATCAAATTCGTGTGCCAGATGTAAACGCAGGTCTAGGACCAGGCGTTTGGCAAACGGTTGATTTAGACTACCAAGCAGCGCGTATCAACGCGGCAGGCTATGCAACCGAAAGAGATTCTGCTCGTGTTACTCTACGGCTCAATGGGCAGTTGATACACAACGATTTCAAACTATCACTAAGAAGAAACAAGTACGCCGCCTATCCTGAGGAGCGGCTCTCACACATTATTTTGCAGGAACATGGCTCAAAGGTAAAGTTCAGAAATATTTGGCTCGTTGAGAACAAAACCAGTGATGAGTCAAAGTAAGGAGTAATCATTACACGACATCATCTGTCTTGAACTCTCATTAGGAAGTTATTTCCGGATAATAATAGAATTATGAACCCTAGCATTTGGCCCCGCTTATTCACACTGCATTTACTGGCGATATGCACCCCTGTTGTAGCAAAACAGCCACCGAATGTCGTCTTTGTGATTACTGACGATCAAGGCTATGGTGATCTAGGTTTCACTGGTAACCCAGTACTTAAAACACCTCATTTGGATATACTTGCCGGAGAATCAGTTTGGCTGGAGGATTTTCACGTGGCTCCTTCATGCTCTCCAACTCGGTCGTCAATGTTAACGGGGCGTTGGACGAATCGAACTGGAGTCTGGCATACTTTTTTCGCTCGCGCAATGATGTATGAGGATGAGGTAACTATCGCCGAGCATTTCCAGGCAGCCGGTTATGCAACCGGAATGTTTGGCAAGTGGCATCTTGGAGATCACTACCCCTATCGACCGCACGACCGTGGTTTTGATATGGCTTACTGTATTCGTGGTGGGGCAACCGGAGTTACCGCAGACTATTGGGACAACGATTATTTTGATGACTATCACTTCCGCAATGGAAAGGCGACACCATCTACCGGCTACAGTACCGATGTGTTTTTTGCCGAGAGCCAACGATTCATCAAAGAGCAGGTCGCTCGAAATAAGCCTTTCTTTGCCTGGATCGCGACGACCGCGCCGCATAAACCCTGGGTCTGTCCGCCTGAGTATTCGGGACTCTATCCGAAAGAAAGCAAAAAAGCAGCGGCTTTCTACGGGATGTTAACCAACATCGAC
>NVWB01000145.1 GCA_002733575.1 Blastopirellula sp.
GCCCCAAACGGGTTGGCGATGAAGCGCTCCGCCGTCAGCCCGGGCCGGTTCAGATATCCCCGCGCCAGCCCTTGCCCAGCAATATACAACTCCCCACTCACCCCCACCGGCACCGGCTGCAAATACTCGTCAAGCACGTACACTTGCGTGTTCCAGATCGGCCGACCAATGGAGGGCTCGTCGGTATCGCCAAGAGATTCGCTGATGGTGTTGCATATCGTGACCTCTGTGGGCCCGTATGCGTTAAAAAATTGTCTGCCTTTCGACCATTGTTCAACCAGTTGAGGCGAACACATTTCGCCGCCAACAATAAGAGTTTGCAGTCCATCAAACTGCTCTGATTCTGAGCTAGCGAGAACTGTGGGCGTAAGCAGAGCGTGGGTTACGCGCTGGGTGGAGATAAGGGTGCTGAGTTCTTCACCCGCCACGGACTGAGAGCCCCTTAAAACTAGGCAGGCTCCGGCCGCATAGGCCATAAGTATTTCCATGATCGCAGCGTCGAAGCTTACGGAGGCAAACTGCAGGACACGTGATGTGGGCGTGACGCCAAAGAGGTTTACCTGATTCTGGGCGAGACTGGGGATACCGGTATGACTGATGATACAACCCTTTGGGGTTCCGGTGGAGCCGGAGGTGTAGATGACATAGGCAGGATGTTGCGGGAGGAGCGGGGTGGTGCGGTGTTGCTGGGTTGGGTTGGAGTGGGATAGGGAGGTGAGCGTCGTTTGGGTGTCGGGGCGATCAAGACAGACCAAGGGAACAGCGTTGGTGAACTGGGCGACAAGGGCCTCGGTGGTGATCAGTTGCGCGGGCTTCGCATCGTCGAGCATGAAGGCCAAGCGCTCTGGTGGGTAATCCGGATCGAGAGGCAGGTAGGCGGCACCGGCTTTAACCACACCCATGAGGGCAACGATCATCTCGATGGAGCGAGGCAGTGCCAAGGCGACGATATTTTCGGGTCCGACGCCACGGGCGATGAGGTGATGGGCCAGTTGGTTGGCCCGGGCGTTGAGCTGGGCATAGGTCAGGACCGTATCTTCAAAGCTAAGCGCGGGCGCGTCGGGTGAGCGTGCCACTTGGGCTTCAAACAGCTCGGGTAGTGTCGCCAAGGGCAGGGGATGTTCCGTTTGATTCCAGGTTTGCAGCAGTAACTCGCGCTCCGGCTTTTCCAGAAGATCGATCTGGCTGAGCCGCACGGATGGATCCACTGCAATTTGCTCAAACAAGCGCACCAACCGACGGCCGATCGCCTCCACGCTTGCCTGCTCAAAAAGATCGGGCCGGTAAGCCAGCTTCAGTTCGAGTTGTCGACCGGGGATGGCCGCCAAACTCAAGGGATAATGGGTGACATCGCCCCCTTTGTTTCCTGCGGCCTTGATGCGAAGGCTCCCCGGGGAAGCCACTCCAGTATCCTGGCCGATCGGGTAACTTTCAAAGGCGATGGTAGTATCGAACAACTCACCAAGGCCGGCCAGCTTCTGGATATCAATTAGTCCGAGATGATGATAAGGCAGTAATGCGACCTGTTCGTCTTGAACACGCCGCAGCAAGTCCTCGAGGGATTCGTCGCGGCGCAATTGCAACCGCAGGGGCAGGGTGTTGATCAGTAAGCCGACCATGCGCTCGATACCAGGCAACTGCGCCGGGCGGCCGGATACGGTGATGCCAAAGACCACGTCGGTGCGACCGGTCAAACGTCCCAGCAGGATGGCCCATGCGGTTTGGACGAAGGTATTGAGTGTCAGTCCGAGGCGCCGGGATAATCCACTCAACGCATCAGTTAGTTCGGTGGACAAAACCTGACTGTAAGTTTCGGGAAAAAGGGTCGAAGTAGAGGTCTTGTCCACCAAGCGTGTGGGCTCCTCCAATCCAGCCAGAGCTTGCCGCCAAGCCTGTTCGGCAGCCGTCCGGTCTTGTTGCTGCACCCATGCCAGGTAGTCACGGTAGGGGGTGACAGGAGGCAGCTGGTTTACGTCTCCGCGGGTCTGATACAGCGCCATTAGTTCCTGCAGGAGCACTGGCATGGACCACCCGTCCAGCAAAAGATGGTGATTGGTGAAGACCAGCTTGTGGTGCAGCGGTGAAAGCCGGATGAGCGCAAAGCGCAATAGCGGCGCAACGGACGGGTCGAAGCGGTTGCGGCTATCCTCATCAAGAAACTGTGCCAACTTCCGCTCCTGTTCCGATGCCTCAAGGCCAACAAGGTCCACCTCCTGCCAGGGCACTGGCAGGAACCGGGGAACCACCTGCACGGGTTGTCCGAGGTCTTGATGGGTGAAGCTTACCTGCAGATTGGCATGTCGATCGAGCAGGGCTTGGGCCGCAGCGCGCATGACGGGCGCTTCAAGCGTTCCGTCCAGATCAAGGTGCAGCTGGACGTGATAACTGTCGGCTTCACTTTGATCGTACAAGGCGTGATAGAGCAACCCGTCCTGCAAAGGTCCGAGTGGAAGGATGTCTCCCAGATTCGGATGTTGTTCTTCTAGGTGTTCGATTTCGGTTTGACTCAGCGTGACCAGAGGCAGGTCTGAAGGAGTGAGGCCGCCGGTTTCCGGTTGCTGAGCATGCTTGACCAGACCTTCCAATGCCTGGAACCAGTTTTGAGCGAGTTCTTGCACTTGAGTTTCGCTTAGTAACTCTGCCGCCCAAGACCAATTGGCCACGAGCGTAGGCCCCTCTGGTCCATCGAGGGTCAAGGCGTTAAGCTCCAGAACATGGAAGAGAGGCATCTGCGGATCGCTCCCGCCACCCAGAGCGCCGGCTTCGCGGGCTGGAGCCCAGTCCTCGGCCTGAGCAGTGCCTAGTCGGCCCAGATAGTTGAACCCGAGTTGTGGAGTGGCATGGCGTGAGAGTTCCGTTTGAGTTTGGGCGTTGAGATAACGCAGCAGGCCATACCCCAGTCCGTTGTCGGGCACGCTGCGCAACTGCTCTTTAACTTGTTTGAGCGCAGGCCCCAAGGATGAGGCTCCAGTGAGGACCTCTTCCCAAGGCACTATTCCGGCATCCAGTCTGGCCGGAAACACCGTGGTAAACCAGCCGATGGTGCGCGACAAGTCGGCGTCAGCTAGTTCTTCCCGGCCGTGTCCTTCCATCTCCAAAAGAATCGCGCTGGATCCGTCTTTGCCCTGACGTTCGCGCCAGGCGGCCACCGCGAGAACCAAAGCGGTGAGCAGCACATCGTTGATACGCGCATGATAGAGCGCCGGCACAGTGGTCAATAACGCAGCGGTCAAAGTCGACGGGAGCGTCAAGCGCAGTCCCCGGCTCGTAGACATTGTATCTATTTTGGGATCGAGCGCCCGGGTGCCGAGCAATGGATCAGCACTGCCTAGGATGTTGGTCCACCAAGGCAGCTCCTTTTGCCGCTCCGCTTCCTGTGCCACTTTTTGCAGGCGAAGAGACCAGCTACGAAACGATGTACCCACCGGCTGAAGATCAACGGGTTTACCCTGCCGGATCGCGGTCCAAGCCGCCTGTAAGTCTGGCAGGAGGATACGCCAAGACACTCCATCGATCACCAGATGATGGATCACCAGAAGTAGGCGTCCCTCATGCTCGCTGCCGGCATCGAACCATACTGCTTGCACCATCTTGCCGGCGGCAGGATCGAGACGATCCTCTGCCGCCTTTTTGTGCTCAGCCACGCAGCGCCCCAGCGCTTCGGAATCCAGCGCGCTGCTGTCGATATATGCCAGACAGTCGACTGCCTGGACCGATCCAGCCGGCGTAACTTCCAGTTGCGTTCCTTCGGTTACCCGCAACCGCAGCGCATCGTGGAGATTGAGCACTGCTTGAAGGGCGGCCACAAGATCATCCTGGTTCATGCCCGCTGGCGCTTGCAGCAGCATGCAGTGACTGAAACGATTGATCGGTCCGTTTTTCTCTAGCAACCAGTGGATGATAGGCGTGGCCGGGGTTGGTCCGGTCGGCTCGTCCATGGGTAGTGGGACTCGTTTTGCGGTCGCGACGATTCGGGCAAGCGCTTCAATGGTTTGATGTTTGAACACATCACGGGGCGAGAGGGTCAGGCCCGCCTTGCGGGCCCGGCTCACCAGTTGGATCGAACTGATGCTGTCGCCGCCCAGTTCAAAAAAGTTATCCTCGACGCCCACTTCCTCCAGTTTGAGCACCTCGGCAAAGAGTCCGGCAAGGATCTCCTCCTGTGGGGTCTGTGGGCTACGCTTGCTTTTGGAGGCAAACTCCGGAGCCGGCAGGGCCTTGCGATCTAGTTTGCCGTTCGGGGTCAGCGGCAGTGCTTCAAGCAGGACAAAGGCTGCCGGCAGCATGTAGTCGGGCAGACGCTGCGCAAGGTGTTCGCGTAACAACGAATGCTCCAGGCCAGACTCCTTTGCCACAACGTACCCGACCAATTGCTTTTGTCCGGGTTGGTCCTCCCGGGCTATCACCACGCACTGGGCAACCGCCGGATGATCTGAGAGTGCGGCTTCGATCTCGCCCAACTCAATGCGGAACCCACGGATCTTCACCTGGTGGTCCGTGCGGCCCAAGTAATCGAGCACCCCGTCCGTCCGCCACCGCACCAAGTCTCCCGTGCGGTAAAGCCGCGAACCGGTGGCCCCAAACGGGTTGGCGATGAAGCGCTCCGCCGTCAGCCCGGGCCGGTTCAGATATCCCCGCGCCAGTCCTTGCCCAGCAATATACAACTCCCCACTCACCCCCACCGGCACCGGCTGCAAATACTCGTCAAGCACGTACACTTGCGTGTTGTCCAGCGGCGACCCGATCGGCACCCTGTCCATCGGCAGTTGCGGCCCCTGCAACGAGTGAGTGGTGGCAAAAGTCGTGGTTTCGGTTGGCCCATAGCCGTTGGTTATCTTTGCCGTTGGACATGCTGCCAGCCCCTGACGCACCGCTGCAGCGGGTAGCACATCACCGCCGGCGATGATCTCTGTTACTTCGCGGAAGCAGGTGGGATGCTCCTCCATCAAGACTTCGAACAATCCGGCAGTCAGCCATAGATTGGTCACTTTCCTGTCAATGATGACTCGCTCAAAGCTGCTCGTGTCCAGTTCTCCTGGCGGAGCAATTACGATTTGGCCACCCGTCAGCAAAGGCACCCAAAACTCATAGGTAAATGCATCGAAGGCGTGAGGAGAATGTAATAACACTCGGGTTTGCGAGTTCCCTTCCCAGCGGCGATCCAAAGCCAGCCCGGCCACATCATCGTGCGTGATTGCAATTCCTTTTGGCTGTCCCGTGGACCCGGAAGTGTACATAATGTACGCTAATTGTTCGCTAAAAATAGGAAGCTGCAGGTTGTCCTTGGATTCGCTCTGCCACGACAGGTCGATATCAAGCACCAATACTTCTGCTTGATGGGTGAAACGGCGCGACTGCATCACTGCATCGGTCAGCAAAACTCGCGCGCTGGTTTCTCTCATAACCCACTCCAGCTGACTTTCAGGATAGCTTGAGTGTAAAGGAACGTAGGTGCCTCCAGCCTTCAGCACTGCCAACAAGGAGATAGCCAGTTCTGGGGAGCGCTCCAGCCAAAGGGCCACGGCTGTTTCGGGTCCGACGCCACGGGCGATGAGGTGATGGGCCAGTTGGTTGGCCCGGGCGTTGAGCTGGGCATAGGTCAGGACCGTATCCTCAAAGCTAAGCGCGGGCGCGTCGGGTGAGCGTGCCACTTGGGCTTCAAACAGCTCGGGTAGTGTCGCCAAGGGCAGGGGATGTTCCGTTTGATTCCAG
>NVWB01000146.1 GCA_002733575.1 Blastopirellula sp.
AACTGGACGGCGAGCCAATAGCTGCTGAATGCACTTATATTAATCCAGAGAAACTTATGTGTTGGTGCAATAGCAAGCAGCCAAAGCAAAATGTGCTTTGCAATGCCGTATTCGCTTTGGAGCCACATCACTGGGTTAAAAAGTCTGTGGAAGACAAAGAGCCGAAAATCCCAAAATACCTAGACCGCACAAAGGCAAAGGAAGTTTGGCTTATCCTGCATTCGATTGTAGACGAACCATTCGAATGGTATCCCTGTGATGAACAGATGCTAGAGACAATGAACCGTGCAGCAAGAGCAATCCAGCCTAAGTTCGACCAAATATGGTTTTTACACAACGAATGCGAAGTGGTTGCTAAACGTATTTGGGTAAAAGGAGAGCCCGAAGCAGAGTTTCCTGATGTGATCAAAGATGGTAAATACCCAAGCTTCAAGATTTCAAAAGTCAACGTAAGCCAGCACCAAGACGAATCATTATTGCAGATTACAGAAACCGAAGAGAGACCACCTTTCCCTCCAATCGACTCTCGGTACACAATAGAAGACTACCGGTTAAACAATGCAGAACCAAACAAGTAAAGCCACCACCAATCCCCAAACCGCAATAGCTTGAGTGACACCCTGGGCCCGGCGATTCAAAACATTTGCTTGGCATCAGGAAAATGGTCTAAGCAAGCGTAGAATGGATGGTCTACACCAAAAAATCATCTGACCGATTGCACTGCCCGCCACCAACCCATTCAATCAAAACCCAAAACACCTCGCCGCCATCCATCTAATTGTGCAGCCTCATACACCATCGGCGAACGCATCTGCAAAAATCGACCATGCTGTTCGCGAAGAAATCGTAGCTGGTTTGATGTGTGAGACGTAGTTGAGGCAAGTCGGAGATTCGGGCGGCTGGGCTAGAAGGGCGGGCACCCTACGATGGTTGATTTAAGCAGTCATTCAAACCTTGATTGCACTTCACACTGGCGAAGCCAGTGGCACCCGAAAAGGGTTGTTGGTTGTGTTGAACTTCATCTGAGTCACCCGTCGGCTTTATTTCGCAATAACTTGGCTATTTCGGGGCGTTCCTGTTCGATGCGTTGAAGATCAAGTTCGATTCCGGAAGTAGCACCAATGAATTTGTAAAGGTCTTCCAGTTGCTTACTCCAAGGGGATGACACTGCACCAATCGGCGTTTCTCCACGTTTGTTTTTTGTGAGCGCAGACGCACCATTCTGCATAAGTAGGTTCACAATATCAGTGCGACACATGAAGGCTGCAACAAGAAGTGGCGTGTTGCCATCGTTGTTGGTCGCCTCTGGATTGGCTCCTTGGTCAATTAAATACTTAGCAATATCATACTGCCCATGCAGAGCGGCAGTGCTGAGAGGAGTTGACCCGCCTTCCGGTCGTCTGGCGTTAATCTTTGCTCCGTACCTAAGAAGCTCTTTGACTTCTTTCAATTTGCCATTGGAAATAGCGGAAGCCAAAGCTTCGTTCGGGTCAGAGTGGAAGCTATCGAGTTGTCGCTTCAAATCAGCAGACGCCTTGGCATCTTTTGTCACATGGAAGATAAAGTCATTACTGAAAAGTCCATTTGAATTCTGGATCTGAAGCAGATGCATACCGATTGAGGGCAAGATTTTTAATTCAATTTCAATTTTCTCATTGCTTTGATTTACCGTGCCTGGTACGCGTCGGCCATCAATAATAATATTTGCGTTATCGTGAATATGCCGACCGCTGATTGTCATTTTCTTATTGTCGTTATCGATAATCGGAAATTTCTGCCGTCCGCGTTGCTTCTCGATTGGCCCTAATGTCCAGATAGCAGGTTGAGGAGATTCGACATCGGCCTCGATGCCATGTCTTCCCGTGAATGTGCCGATAAATTTTCCATTGGAAGCGAGTGCAATTAACTCTTTTCTGTTGAAAGATTGACTACTGTTGTTTTTATTTTGATAGACGCCTTCCTGAGATTCTGCGTTAAACTGAAGAGCTACAGGAGTCGAGGTATCTCCATCAAGGAAAACGCCTTCTCCCTCAAGCACAATTGCACCTTCACTGGCAGATAGTTCCAAAGCTTGTAAAAGGTCATCTGTTAAGAGTTCTTTAACTGAATTGCTATTTAGTGTTACCTGACGGGAAAATGAACCAGAGAATCCTGTACTACCTTCGAGTACCATATTCCACACGGGATCAAAGCGTTTGCGACCACCCCACGAGAATTGCCACATACTTTGTTCGGGCTGCCCTCGTTCGGCCACTCTCCTGTAGAAATCAAAATCAATGATATTCAGTCGGCCCTGTGGTAAAATCAGAAAACGGTCATAAGCACCTCGCCACGTAGGTGCATCCATCCCTGAACCGGGTGTATTCGTACTCACAGTAAACGGCATGCGATGACAGTTCCCACAAACATTGGGCCGACGTTTACTTGGATCGAGATCGCCTTCGACATGAAACAATTTATATCCTTGTTCTGCTTCACTCGAAAGCACATTGGTATAGGCACGTCTCTGCGCAGGTGGATACGGTACACTTAGTAGAAACGTCGCCATATCGTCTCGTTCGGCTGCTGATAATGCGCCCGGCTTACCTTCATCGTTCACAGTCTTGTCGCCATCGAGAAACATCGTTGAGGCGAGACCTCCGTCGATGACATGTCGTGTACTAGTTTCTGGCTCGTCAACATTACTGTTGGGCGGATCTGAGCCATGAATATTGGCACTATTATTACCACCATAAGGATCACCTGGGATTCCGTCCCAGTGAAATGGTGCGGTATCCCTCAGTCCACGAATCGGCATCGTTGAACGGGGCATAATCTGATCACCCCCAGTGACAACCGGAGTCTTAATGACCCATAGCAACTGATCTGTGTGACCATCAGGATGACAGCTGGCACAAGAAAAAGTGCCGGTAGTAGATGCGTCAGCATCATTGAACCAGGTACGTCCTAGCTTGACTTGTTTATGCGTGGGATCCTTCAGTGGGATGAAACCGACAACCAGTGGATTAGCAGGGTCAGACAAATCGACTACTGACACCGTATTGGCCACCGCATTGAGAACCCAAGCCTGAGAGGCTTTACCGCCCTCTGTATTTTTCAACGCGATCCCACGGGGCACTGCCCCAATCGCTACGCGTCCTAGTACTTTGCCACTCTCTGTATCAACGGTAAAGAGCTTGTCTGAACCGGCCGCGGAGACTACTAATGTCGAATCGTCGTCGGTGATTTGAATCGCAAATGGAGTTGCCAACGCCATGCCCTGTTTGGGATGATTGGGTGGCAAAGGCTCCAGTTCAATAAATTCTGGTTTTTCCGCAGTTCCGTTCTTAAAATCGACTCTCGTAATTTGATTCAAGAAGGCGCGATTCTCTAGCTCTAACAAACTATGTTTTTTGGTGCCTGAGCGTCCATTGATATGATTTCGTGCGTCTGTCTGAGCRACAAAGACGCTCCCTTTAGAGTCAACCGTCAAGCCATAYAGCAACGTGCCCAGTGTATCRACGRTTTCAACAAGTTCGTCAGTCTCGGTATCAAARAYGTATAAGTCACGATCWGGAACTTTAGGATGTTTMACAATATCTGTGACATGYCCWAGAGATAAAAYATTGTTATGGGTGATCGAATGCTCCCAGGCATCAAAWGTGACAAGATCRCCATCGATTTGATCTTTAGCACCGCCTGAAAGTTGYGTCTTATTATTYGATTCGAAGGGAATYACATAGAGTCGSCCGTTRCGGACKKTGATGGCTCGCGGGTCTTGRGCCGTGATGGTRAGYCGYTTACTTATTTTACGAGAGGGCACATCGATGACCGCAATTGTGTTTTCTGARGATAACGCAACRTACGCTTTGTCATTATTGGCAAATGCGATACCTACTGGTTCATCAAAACGAGTGGCCTTGGTTTTGAGGTCAAAGTCTTGAATCGTGGCGATTACTTGTAAATAAGTTGGACTTGCTGAATCGTTATCGATGACGCTTACCGAATCCGAAACATGATTCGACACCCAAACTTCCTTTCCATCAGGCCGTACCGCGATACTTACTGGATCGATTCCGACATGAACTCGAGATTGTATCTCTTGAGTTTTAATGTTGATGACATCCACGGTATCGGCTGGCGTGTTTACAACAAAGACATTACCACCGCTGATTGCAATGGGTGAAGCATGTGGACTCACAAAAGTGGGATATCCAACAGAGGCCAGAGGTTGTGCTACTTTGGCAAAACTGACATCTCTAGGTGAGAGTAATTCTGTGATGGTTTCTGTTCTATCAGAATTGAAATTTAAAGCAACTAATGTGTAAAAGACGATTGCTGCAATAATAATGATGACAGCTGTTCTTGCCATTTTAGTAGTCCTTATTCCTAGTTTATTTCCGAAACGAACTCTACCAATTCATTTAATCAAAATGGCCGGCTCCCGTTCAATTGTTGCCTCGTTTTGGAGAAACTAGATTAGAACCATGCAAAGAGCCGACCATCTCTAACTAAAGACGATAGATTTTGCGTGATCGTGGACAACAAAATCAATTGTTATTTTGGGCACCGAGTTAAGTGGGATGGATCGTCTACACCCAAAACGATTGCAACCGATTGTAACGTCCACCACCCACCCATGCAATCAAAACCCAAACACCTCGCCACAATCCATCTAATTGTGCGTTCTCAATCACCATCGGCGAACACATCTGCAAAAATCAACCATACACTTCGCAAAGAAATCGTAGCTGGTTTGATGCGTGACATTTAGTTGAAGTAAGCCATACATCCGGGCGGCTGGCCTAAAGAGGCAGACGCCCTACGATGATTGTTCTCAATCAAAGCAGCAATTCAAATTCCAATCACACTTCAGACTGGCAAGATGTCAGTGGCACCCGAAAAGGGCTGTTGATTGTGTTGAAAATTTGTCAGTGTCACTCGTCGCTTGTACCAGTCTCAGCAAGCAAAGCTTTGGCTTCTTTGTACGCCAGCCAAATAATCAGGTCATCGTGGTTGGCATCGTTGGCAAGGGGATTCTTTTCATCGATTGGTAGCGGTTTCATTTTCACCTCGGCTTGGTTGAAAAGCGTGCGGGCTTCGTCTGGTTTGCCTTGTTGGAAGAGGCTCATTACACGGTAGAAGTTGGAAATGCTTTCGATCCTGTCACGCTGGACATCATCGTTGGCCTCATCGTTGGCCTCATCGTTGGCCTCATCGTTGGCCTCATCGTTGGCCTCATCGTTGGTATCAGACGCGGTTTCGGCTGCGGTAACGAGGGCTGTATCGGCCTTTGTGTAGTTACCACTACGGAATTCGGCCATGCCAAGGCTCATGTGATACCAGGGCAGAATCTCCTTTTTTTCGGTTCCAAGTTCAACAGCACGCCTGGCAAGGGCAAGGGCCGATTCCTTCAATTTGTCATTCGAGATGGAGGATAGGTTACTAAGCTTGGCAACCCTCTCAAAGTCATTAGGATTTGTGGATTCTTGGGCCCACTGCAACATTCGCTCGCACGTGACCAGATACTCAGCGTCCTTACTGAACCAGACCTGTAAAGCGGCGAATTTCATGGCCACAAATGTATTCTCAGGGTTGATTAGAACGTACTCATTCAACAGTGAAATCGCCTCGTCTATGCGGTCAGCATTGCCATAGGAAGCCGCCAGATAATTCATCGCCACGAGTGTTTCATGGTGGTCTGGACCCGATACCTTACGGCGTAG
>NVWB01000031.1 GCA_002733575.1 Blastopirellula sp.
GTTCGACCTTTACAATCGAGCTACCTGTTCGGCAAGCCGTATTAGTCCTCGATGGCCTGTTATTGCAACAAGGCAATGATAAATACGTCCTTCCATTCGAGTCTATTGTCGAAGTGCTTGAGATAGGAGATGACGAAATCCATAGTTGCCAGGGTGATCCGATTGTCTCAATTCGAGGTGAAAATCATTCTGCCAAATCCCTCTCTGAAGTCTTGGCAATTGAAGATACAGAGGATAAAGGGCAATCGAAAAAACCGAGTGCAGCCGTTTTGATTACCAGCAAGTCGGGAGAGACCTGTCTGTTTGTTGACGAAATTCTGAGCAAAAGAAAAGTTGTGGTTAATAGCTTGCAGAATATCCTGCCAGGGTTAAATCGAGTCAGTGGAGTCGCACAATTGGGCGGTGGAGAGCTGGCATTGGTGTTAAATGCTCAAGGCATCGTCCGCTCATTGACGGAAGACAGCCAACGTAATATCAGTTTGTAATTACGGCCAATTGCTGGTGGTGATTTTCAAGAATCATAAGGACGAGGGAGCAGCGTGTCAGTCAGGGGTAACTCAACGTAAATGCGAGTTCCTTTGCCTAGTGTACTTTCGATGGACGAAAGGCCTTCGAGCAATCGAGCTCTTTCTTTGATTCCCTCTAATCCGTACCGGCGTTTTTTTACCACAGCGGGATCAAACCCTGTTCCTTGGTCGATAATCTCGATCGCGATCATCGATTCCTGTTGTAGAAGCTTCACTTGAGCCGACTTTGATTCGCTGTGTTGGCTCACATTGTTCAAGCTTTCCTGAACAATGCGATAGATGGCCATTTCCAACGTGGGTGCAATTCGATGGAACGAGATATTGTGCTCAAAAGCTATCTGTACAGGGCTGGTGTAGCTCATTTCTTCAACAAGATTATCGATTGCTGCAACGACACCTGCCTCTTCTAACACGGGCGGGCGAAGGCCGTCGATAATCAAACGAGCTTCGGAAATGCAAGTTCGTAGTAAACGAGTTCCTTTTTCAAGATCCTCGATTCCCTCCATGTCGCCTTCACTGCATTGCCTGAGACCTGACTCGGCAAACATTAGCGAACCGCTCATGTCTTGCACGATGCCATCATGAATTTCGTAAGCGATGAGCTGACGATCACGATCATTCAATTCCAACAACCGGCTAAGCAGTTTTCGCTCTTGCTCCAGCTTTTGTTCACTTTCTTTTCGCTCGGTGATATCTAAGAAACAACTCAGCAGAGCATCTTCATTTTGATAACGTATTTTTTGTACATACACGGCAACCCAAAACAAGCTGTGATCACCCCGGTAGAACTGTACTTCGGTGCCTTGGATTTTACCAGAGACTTTTAACTGGTCGAGTAATCTTTCTCGATCCGAAAGATCATGGTAATAATTAGGACTAATAATAGATTGAATTTCTTCCGGCTGAAAACGAAAGACTTCAATGAAGGAGTCATTGCCATACGCCATTTTGCCATCCGATAATTGGGTAATGACAATCGGCACAGGGCTCGCTTCGGCGATCACACGAAATCGTTCTTCACTTTCACGTAATGCTTGCTCGACTTCAATTCGGCGTTTTAAATCGACCTTCAACTTCAAGTTGGCTTCCTCTAACTCCAGGGTACGCTCTTGCACAGTGATTTCAAGAGAGTCGCGTTGCTGAATGATTTCCAGATTGGCTTCCTCTAGTTCTTGATCATTTTGTTTGCGCTGACTAATGTCGAGCGAAAATCCAATGCTGCCAATAATCGTTCCTTGTTCATCTCGCAGCGGTTCTATTCTAGTTTCAAAAAACACGCCTTGATACTTGGATTCATACGTGGCCGATTCCCCTTGAAGTGCTTTTTGTGTGGCGAGTATGGCAGGATGGATTTCGTTTTCCGCTCCAACAGCTTCGGCTAATGTCCGACCTACGAGTTGCCCCGGTTTTAGATTCAAGCTTTCTAGTCCTGCCCCTTCTGAAGTAGTAATCACCATATCGAGATCGGTAGTCCACAGCACCGCAGGAACCTGGTTCACCATCACCTTCAAACGAGCTTCACTCGCGTGTAATGCTTTTTCTTGTTTCTTTCTGGCGTCTACATTCTGTGTCACACCAATCGCATGCTTGATTTTTCCATCTTCTATTTGAGGCGCAATGGTCGACTCATACCAACTGCCAGTAAGTACTTCTTTAGCTTCATAGGTGACCGTTTCTCCTGATTCAAACACCTTGTTTAATAATTGCTTGACATAGGGCCAGTCATCGGGGTGGGTCATCTCAGAAAAAGGTTTTCCGATGGTTTCTTCCATCGTGTAATTCACACCTACTTTATTAAGATTCACTAGGCGGAATTCGTGATCAATCTTATAGATGAACCCAGGCGCGTGTTCCGCGATCTCTCGCCACTTCGAGGCCAGTAGCTCAGACTCTCTTAATTGCCGACTCAGCTTCTCGACCTGCTCACGTAGCAGCTCGGTTTCTGTTGGTTGCTCGATATTGGGTGAATTCAGCATCTGGTATGAACCCTGCGTGTTCTTTAAAGACATAGCCTAGTACTAGTCTATAAGCTGAGAAGTATTTCTCCAATCGAAGAACTAAAAAAGGCTGACAATAATTTAGATATTGCCAGCCTTTGAGTTGCGTGATCCCGCAATTCAGCGGAATTTTGAAGCGAACTGCTACATATACCGGTTCAACAGATTTTCTAGCATCTCTTGTCGACCGCTGCTGTTTTGGGTGATTTCCCCTTTTTCCTGCATGTAAGCATCCAGCGTTTCAAAGGTGTGCTTGCCGGCTTCGATATCGGCGCCAACTCCGCGGTCCCAGCTAGAATATCGTTCTTTCACGAATTGATCAAACTCGCCTTCGGCCCGAATAGCAGCAGCGATTTTCAGCCCTTTGGCAAAGGCATCCATTCCGCCAATGTGTGCGTAGAACAGGTCCATCGGCTCAAAGCTTTCGCGTCGTACTTTCGCATCAAAGTTGACGCCACCAATACTTAGCCCGCCATACTTCAAGATCGTCAGCATCACTTCGGTCGTCAGGTAATAGTTGGTCGGGAACTGATCGGTGTCCCAGCCTAACAGCAAGTCACCGGTGTTGGCGTCAATCGAACCGAGTACCCCGTTCATGCCCGCGTATTCCAGTTCATGCTGCATGCTGTGTGAAGCCAACGTAGCGTGATTGGTTTCTAGATTCAGTTTGAAATGATCCATCAAATCATACTTACGCAAGAAAGCCACACAGTTGGCCGCATCAAAGTCATATTGATGTTTGGTCGGCTCTTTCGGTTTTGGCTCAATCAAAAATGGGCCAGTGAAGTCAATCTTCTTGGCATAATCGACCGCCATGTGGAAGAACTTGGCCAAGTGGTCCAGTTCACGATTCATATCGGTGTTCAGCAGGTTTTGATAACCTTCTCGACCGCCCCAGAACACATAGTTCTCGCCACCCAGTTCTTTGGTCACTTCCAAACATTTTTTCACTTGAGACGCCGCGTAAGCAAACGCATCAGCGTTACAACTGGTAGCGGCTCCGTGCATGTAGCGAGGATTGCTGAACATGTTGGCGGTGCCCCACAACAACTTGATTCCGGTTCGCTCTTGCTCTTCTTTCAGAGCGGCTACTACAGTATCAAAGTGTTTGTGTGTTTCCGTGAGGTTGGCACCTTCTGGCGAAACATCTCGGTCGTGAAACGCATAGAACGGAGCCCCTAGTTTTTCGATGAACTCAAACGCCACGCGAACTCGATTCACCGCGTTCTCGACTGATTCAGTTCCGTCGTCCCAAGGGCGAATGGCTGTGCCAGGGCCGAAAGGGTCGGCGCCAGTTCCACGAAAAGTATGCCAATAGACCACACTAAAACGCATGTGCTCTTTCATGGTCTTGCCTTCAACCAGTTCGTTTTCATCGTACCAACGAAATGCTAAAGGGTTTTTAGAATCGGGGCCTTCGTACTGAATCTTGCTTACTTCGGGAAATGCAGACATGTTTCTTTTTATCTCGGGTATCAATGAAGTTTGGGTAAATGATGAAAATCACAAAGCACAAGCGTGCCAGTGATAGACTGTTATAGTTCAAGTTGTGATGGCGGAAAGACCATCTTGTCTTGATGTTGCTTTACTTCCGCCAAAATTTGCTTGATCACTTCAGGGTGATCTTTGGCAATGTCATATTTTTCGCTGGGATCATGTTCCAAATGATACAGGATTGGCGACTCGTGTACTTCCGGTTCTTTTTGACCGTAGGAAGCCTGAGTCATCAAGTGCATCTTCCAAGGACCACTTCGTACGGCCATTAGTTTATAGCCGCGATAGTAAAACAAGGTCTTCCGCGAACTCTTGCCGGTGCCTTTGAGAACTGGCGTCAAGTCATGGCTGTCAAAGATTCGATCTTGCGGCAGATCAATGTTCGCCAGTTTATGAATCGTAGCGAAGATGTCCATCGTGCTGCCAACATCGGTTGCAACCGAAGCCCCGGCAACTGTGCCAGGCCACCAAGCAATACTGGGTTCTCGCATACCACCTTCCCAGGTGCTCCCTTTGCCATCTCGTAACAAGCCAGCGGAACCCCCTTGTTGATTGAATGTGAGCCAAGGCCCGTTATCGCTGGTGAAGAAAACGAGTGTGTTTTTATCTAGTTTGGTGTCGCGTAGTTTTTGCAGAACTTGACCTACACTCCAATCGATTTCTTCGATCACATCGCCATATAAACCGCGTTGGCTTTTGCCCACAAAATCGGGCGAACGGAACAGTGGCACATGCGGCATCGAATGGGGCAAGTACAGGAAGAAAGGTTTCTTTTGATTCTCATCAATGAACCGAATTGCTTCTTCGGTGTATCGCTTCGTGATGGTGGTTTGATCGGCCGGTTGTTCGATGATCTCTTCGTTGCGGATCAGCGGAACATTCCAGTATTTGACTTTCGGATCCCAAAACGATTCTCGACCCCTGGGTGCATCGTTCACGCGATCCATGTCGTTGGAGTAAGGAATTCCAAAGTAATAATCGAAGCCGTTGTTGACTGGTAAGAATTGTTTGTGATGCCCGAGATGCCATTTTCCGATGCAGGCGGTCGCGTACCCTTTTTCTTTTAAGGCTTCGGCAATCGTGATTTCTTTTGCAGGGATACCGCCGTTTGAGTTCGGAAACAACACTCTGCGTTTATTGCTACACATCCCGGTGCGGCAAGGTAATCGACCTGTCATCAACGCCGCACGGCTAGGCGTACAAACAGGAGCCGCCGCATAAAACTGCGTCAGCTTCATGCCTTCGTTGGCCATGCGGTCTAAGTTCGGGGTTTTGATCGTTGGATGACCAAAACAGCCGAGATCTCCATAGCCGAGATCGTCACAGAAAATGATCACAAAGTTGGGCGTTTGCTTTTCAGCGGACTTTGTCTCAGCAGCCAATACTTGTCCAGCGAAAAACAAGCCGCAAGCGGCAATGGCAAAAGTAGTATAAAATTGCGATTTCATCTTATGATTTTTCATAATGAAACTTGCTTCAAGTGGTGAGTAATTCACATTCCCTCTAGGGAATCACTTACAGACAGAACAGTATGATAAAGGGTAAATGGCTGCCATACAACCAAGTGACCATCAGATTAATGGCCTGAAGATTGACAGTTTTTCGAGGACGAGAACTTTTTTAGAACCCAGTCTCCCCAAGCAGGCGATAATTGTGCAATCGCAAACAAAATTTTCGCCTTACTAGGGCGTACGAGTTCACTTTTTCGCTTTTCACAAGCCGTGAGAATATCTGCGGCCAACTTTTCAGGGCAGAGTGTCTTTATCTTCACTCCAGCGCCTGGCTTCCGTATCTCCGCAGGCAATTCAGCAGCTTGGTCATTGTAACGGCTGCCTGAATCACTACGCGTTATTGGCCCTGGGCAAACCAACATCACATGAATGCCATCTTCGGCCAGCTCTAATCGCAATTGATGCGTCAGGCCCGCCACTGCAAATTTGGTCGTAGCATAAGGGCCAATAAACTTCGATGCACTTTTGGAAGCCAGCGAACCGATGTTCACCAGATGCCCTTTTGATTTTCGCAATAACGGAATCGCGGCCTGCGAGCATCGTACCACGGCCATCACATTCAATTCGATCATCTTGGCAAAGTCATCGAGCGAAGTCTCTTCAATGCGGCCTCTGGCAGAGAGCCCCGCGTTATTCACCAGCAGATCAAGTCGGCCATGTTTTTCTGAAACGAACGCGAATAGCTTGGTTACATCTTCGGTCGATGTCACATCGGCGGCAAAGTAATCTGCCGTGCCTTTGTTCGAGGAGTCACTGTCTGAATTCAGTGAATCACACACCGCTTCCAGCTTGTCTTCGTCGCGTGCCACCAACACTACGGTAGCCCCTTGGCGAACCAACTGAGTTGCCAACACCAGACCAAAGCCTGACGAAGCACCCGTCACAATCGCGATTTTATCGTTCCAATAACTCATTTTTTCCTGATAACTAAGGTGTTTGATAGATGTTGAGTCTAACCCATCTGGCGTGAAACAGAAGCCACAAACAAGAGTGCAAGCTCGAAATAATTCGGTTTCTACCCGCCTAGAATGAACATTTTGCGAACTATTCGTAGCATTTTGATCTTCTGGCAGGAACTTCAGGTTTCCGAAGGATTACGCCTAGTGAAGAATTTAGGCTAAGTCCCTCCGATTTAATCGTTCTTAGGCAATGTGAGACTGCCCCCCCTCAAACCACAAACGAAGAAACCGGAAAGCCCCTAATGCCGTTGAAAACTAGTTTTCGGTTCACATAAACCAGCGAGTCTAGGGTGTCTATGAAATGCGAAGTCTCTCCGATTGAATGATCACAAACGAAACCGCCCTATCGATATTTTTACTACGATGAATTAAAATTGAGTTAGTAAAAACAAATGATAGAAACCCAGGAGTAGCATTTCGTATGTCAGCAGCTCGCTTATTTCCCAATCGTGCCCGTACTAAAATTGTCGCCACTGTCGGTCCTGCTTGCAGTAGCCCTGAGATGCTTGAAGAATTGGTTCTTGCCGGCGTCGATGTCTTTCGCCTAAACCTGGCCCACGGCGATCTTAAAAGTCATAGCGAAGTGGTCCGCAACATTCGCGAGATTAGTGCCAAGCTCGAACGCCCTGTTGCTGCCCTGGCTGATCTCTCTGGCCCCAAAATTCGTCTTGGCATATTACAACAAGACCCTATGCCTTGCGAAGAAGGAAAACTGTTCCGCTTTGTCCGAGGCAAAACGTCTGACCAACCGACTGACTTAACCACCAATTATGCACCGCTGATCGATGAACTAACGGTCGGCAATGATGTGATGTTGGCCGATGGAACTGTGGAGATGGTCGTTACCGAAAAGACCGACGACTACGTTGTCTGCAAAGTGATAGGTGCCGGGGTCATTCGGAGTAAGCAAGGAATCAACCTGCCTGACGCCGAACTGAGCGTCGAGACGATCACTCCGCAAGACAAAGAACACATTGTTTGGGCTGCAGAAAACGACTTAGACTACGTCAGCCTTAGCTTTGTGCGTTGTGCGGATGATATACGTCAGTTGAAAGATCTGCTGCTGACTAACGAATCACGTGCATTCGTGATTGCCAAAATTGAAAAGCGGGAAGCACTCGAAAACCTAGAAGAAATCGTTTCGGTTTCTAATGGAGTCATGGTGGCCCGAGGTGATCTTGGAGTCGAAATCGATGTGGCCGATGTCGCTTCTGCACAAAAAATGATCGTATCGACCTGTTCACGCATTGGCCGCCCGGTGATTGTGGCGACCCAAATGCTTGACAGCATGACGACCAAGACTCGCCCAACCCGTGCCGAAGCAACCGATGTGGCCAACGCCATTTTAGATGGTGCTGATGCCTGTATGCTCTCTGGCGAAACCGCAGTGGGCGATCACCCGATTGCAGTAGTTCAAATGATGAACCGCATTATGCTCTCGACTGAAAAGATGTTGTTCAGTTCACGTTACCGTATTGAGTTCAATCCTGAAGAGGCACTAGTCGACCCGGTCACACAAGCCGTGATGTACGGGGCATCGCAAACGGCCAAACTGTTAGGCGCTAAATTGATGGTCACCGCCACTCGCACCGGCGGAACCGCATTGACCAAAGCCAAGTTGCGAGACGAAACGCCCACCATCGGCGTCAGCGACTCACCGGCCGCACTTCGCCGGATGTGTTTATACTGGGGCGTGATTCCCATCAGCGGAGCCCCGGTTCACAACGGCATCCAACTTCGCCGGTTCATTGACAACTGGGGAATCGAAACCGGCTATCTCGAAGTAGACGACCGCATCGTCTTTGTCACCGGCGGCGGCATCATGCAAGCCGCCGAGTACATGGTGGTAGTGCATAAGGTAGAGAAGCCGCAAGAGTAGCTTTTCCATGATTTAGGGTTGCGTAGGTCAGTGCTGTGCCTGACGAGAAGCGATCTCGGTTCTCAATCTCCGTCAGGCGGAGCACTGACCTACCGATGCAGCACAACCATACCCTCTTGCTGAGTTCGTCAGAGACGAGCTCTCTGATCTACCGGTAGTCATGGTATCTGCTCAATCTTCTGATCGACTCTCGTAGACCCCTACAAGAATGTTCTTATTTCTTATTTTTTGGTGTGCTGCATGTGTTCAATGTGGTAGACTTGGAAATGCTCTAGTCATTACGAGGTGGGCGAGATGGCCTTGCATTATCAACTTTGAATCTATTTGTTCAGTTTATTTCATTAAAGGGGAAACGATGACGATCAGAAAACAACACCATTGGCTTACTCTATTAGCGGTCCTCATGACGATTGGACTGGTGGTGAACAGTGCCAATACCGCGACTGCACAGACCAAGAAGAAACCTAATATCGTCTTAATCTGGGGTGATGATGTCGGCTGGAATAATCCCAGTGCCTACAATCGAGGAATGATGGGCTACAAAACTCCCAACATTGATCGCATCGCCAGAGAAGGGGCACTCTTCACAGACTGGTATGGTCAACAATCATGCACTGCTGGAAGAGCGGCACTGATTACCGGTCAAAGTCCGTTTAGAACAGGTTTATTGAAAGTTGGTTTACCTGGTGCGAAAGAAGGGCTCTCAATTAAAGATCCCACCCTTGCTGGCCTGCTGAAGAATCATGGTTACATGACGGGTCAATATGGCAAAAATCACTTAGGTGATCGAGATGAACATCTTCCTACCAACCATGGTTTTGATGAGTTCTTTGGAAATCTTTACCACTTGAATGCTGAAGAAGAGCCTGAAAATGAAGATTACCCAAAAGACCCTGAGTTCAAAAAGAAGTATGGTCCACGCGGTGTCATCAAATCATTTGCGGATGGCAGAATTGAAGATACCGGGCCATTAACAAAAAAACGTATGGAAACCGTTGACGAAGAAGTTAACGCAGGCGCGTTAGACTTTATGGATCGAGCGGTAAAAGCAGACAAACCTTTCTTCCTGTGGTGGAACTCCACCAGAATGCACATCAATACGCATTTGAAAAAAGACTCCAAAGGCAAAACAGGACTTGGTGTTTATGCTGATGGCATGGTCGAGCATGATGGACATGTGGGTGAAGTCTTAGACAAAATTGATGAACTAGGAATTACGGAGAATACGATTGTCATGTACTCCAGTGACAATGGAGCGGAGTGTTTTACATGGCCAGATGGGGGTTCAACTCCTTTCAGAAATGAAAAGAACTCGAACTGGGAAGGTGGCTATCGAGTCCCTTGCGTAATCCGATGGCCTGGAGTGATCGAACCAGGCAGTATTCATAACGGCATCTTCTCGCACGAAGACATACTGCCCACAATCTTGGCTGCTGCTGGAGATCCTGATGTCAAAGAGAAACTGATGAAAGGCTATAATGTCAACGGGCGTGACTGCAAAGTTCATCTTGATGGCTACAATCTACTCCCTTATTTCAAAGGAGAAGTCGATGAGTCACCACGGAAAGAATTTTTCTATTGGACTGACGATGGAAATTTAGCCAATCTTCGATATGGCCGTTGGAAGCTTGTTTTCATGGAACAACGGGCCCATGGATTTGATGTTTGGCAAGAACCATTTGTAACTTTACGCCTTCCTAAGTTGTTCTGTTTAAGAACAGATCCGTTCGAGCGAGCTGATCATGAAGCAATTGGATATGGTAAATGGAGATTTGAGAGAATCTACCTGTTAGTGCCTGCACAAGCCTATGTGAGCAAACATTTAGCAACCTACAAAGAATTTCCTCCAAGACAGAAACCTGGAAGTTTTGCACTAGATCAAGTGCTTGAAAAACTACAAGAAGCAGGTACATCGGGTCGCTAACCCTGAAGTTTTTACATCTTTGGCTTATTTATTTAAACGCGTGACTTTCACAGAGCTGATAGTCACGCGTTTTTTCATCGCCCGTCCTCTTTCAATCTACCAGCCAAACGTGTCACACGTGTGAGATTCAGATCGTGGCTATGGAGCAAATTAAAAACGGGCAAGTGCTTACTCCACAAGAAGCCCGCCGCATTTCCCATGAAAAGTTGAACACCAGTTTCAAATGAAACGTTATCTATCTACCTTTTGATTTTATCTTCACGCGCATGAAAATAGCCGACCTGAGAGATCGGCTAAAATCTGTTTTGCGTTGAAATCTTCCCAATCGAAAGATCGACCAAGCTAAAACTTAGCTGGCAGCTTGTTTCGCAGTTTTGATATGGTGCGACAAGCGTGATTTCATACGGTCCACGGTGTTTTTGTGGAAGATGTTTTTCGCACCTGCTTTATCGATCTTCCTTGAGGCAAGAAGAAATTGCGATTGTGCTGTGTCAAATTCGCCTGCGGCTACTGCTTCGCGTGTTTTGCGAATCAATGAGCGAACGGCTGTTTTGATTGATTTGTTGCGGGCTTTTCGAACAACATTCTGTCGAAGTCGTTTTTCGGAACTAGATCTGTTTGGCATCGTTTTGATGAAATCCTATCAATGTTTTCTTGAGTAGCTGAGATTTAATTGCCTCTCTATCTACTCTCACGAACACGAGTTAAGCTACTTATCTTCTCTCATTTTCTTGAGTTTGTCTACCCGTGACTGAATATCACGGTAATTTGGGTCCATTTTGATCAATCTCCCCAAAGAATCTTCCGCCACAGGCAAGTTCACCAGGGCCAAAGCCAGTACTCCGGTCCGATAAAGGAGCATCTTCTGATGATCGGAACTCATTACATCTGAATGACTTAGGGCATTTCGGTAGCATTCCAAGGCCGTTTTGTAGCGTTTGGTTGCTTGAAGCGATTCGCCTTTGGCCAGCATCGCAATTGGGGCTAATTTTTTGTCTGCTTCAATCACTTCATCAAACGTAGCGATCGCTTCTTCCAGGTTGCCAACCCTTTTCAGACGAACTCCATACTCGTAAAGCATTGCGATATCTTCGGGGAACCGTTCGGCCCTTTTGCCGTAGATTTCCAACTCGGTCCGATACAATTCCATTTTAGTATCTTCCGCCAGTTTTCGAGCCTCGTCGGTCTCTTCGGCCTTGGCTTGCTTTTCTGCGACCAAATAACGATGTTTGGCTCGGGCAATTCGGATGGTCTCTTGCTTCTTGATTATCTCAGGCGTGTTGCCAAGTACAGCGGCTGCTTTCTTGATGACTAAATCGGCCTCGTGAAACTTGTGGTCTAGAACCCACAGATCAACCAGTTTCCAGTAATGCTCTACCGCTTCGGGGTTCTCTTCCACCGATTTTTCTAGCAGTTGTTTGCCGGTCAGTTCTATCACTTTCTTAGGAGATTCTTTCTCTGGCTTCTCTTTTGACTCAGATTTAACCGGCGGTTTTTCTCCTGGCTTGAGTTCTATCTTGTTGGTGATTGTGGACAAACCCTGGTGCTGTCGTTCTTTGTCTAACGTCAGTTGCGACATCATTTTATTGGCTTCGACATCGTTTCGACTCTTATCATCGATTCTATGCCAGAAAGAAATTGCTTGGTTGAATTGGCCTACTTTTCCGAGAAAACGGGCCGCATGTCGCCAAACTTCAATATCATTAGGCCCGCCGACGATCTCGTTTTTAAGGTATCGCAAACCGGTTTCGTTGTGGCGGTTCGCTTGGCAAGCATCAACAATTGCCCGAAGTACGCCAACGTCCCAAGGGTCACTTTTCAGTTGATCGATCCCCTGGTCAAGCACTTCTTCCCATTTTTCGGCAGCAACTAACTTTTTGAGGCCACGCCCACCCCCGCCAAAACCAAACATCGAACTCGGTTTTTTGCCCTCAAATTTGGCTTCCAAATTCGTGAGCATCGTCTCAACAAAGATTAAGTTATTAGGGTCTTTTTTGGCGCATTCCCCCAACATGCTATGGGCATAGTCAAAGTCGTACTTCGGTTGCTTTATCAATTGCTGTGCGTGATCAAACACCTGCTGCAATCGCTTTCGTAAAGCAGGGGAAACTTCATACTCTACAACTGCTTCTTCTTCCGGTTGTTCTGTTTCGTCTACCATGGCATCAATTCAGGTGTAGTCTCTAAAAGTGAATATTTCGTGGTGAACTCGTTTGACACTGCTTCTATTTTACATTCTAGCTGCAATCTGTGCCAAGTTATTGTTTCGCGGCGGTTTACATCTTGTCACAAACTGACCGAACCATTGTAATCTATTGTGGCAGGGTAAAAAGATCAGTCCCAATAGTTGAAAATAAATGTCAAATAAAGCTTTACTTCCAAATTCCAGCGGCCCTATTTCCAGCGGCAAAGTCTATCTCATTGGTGCCGGGCCTGGTGATCCGGAGTTAATCACACTCCGCGGCGTACAGTGTCTTCGCAAAGCCGATGTGGTGTTATACGACTATTTGGCCAATCCTTTACTGTTGCGATATCTAAAAAAAGATGTCGAAAAACATTGTATGGGACGCCACGGTCAGGGGAAACTGTGGTCTCAAGAAGATATTAATTCTACCCTGGTCAAGCAAGCTCAATCTGGCAAAATTGTGGTTCGCCTGAAAAGTGGTGACCCTACTGTGTTTGCCCGCGCTGCCGATGAAATTGAACCGCTGCTAGAAAACAACATCCCGTTTGAAATTGTGCCCGGCATCACCACCGCGCTGGCTGCCAGCAGTTGTGCCGGAATCCCAGTGACCCACTCAGGGCTCTCATCCGCAGTGGCCCTGATCACAGGGCATGAAAAACCTGGCAAAGACGAACAAGCGGTGAATTATAAAGCCCTGGCCGATTTTCCCGGCACCTTAGTGATCTACATGGGCGTGACCACCGCGCCAAAATGGGCCGCTTCGCTCATTGAACATGGCAAAGACCCTACCACGCCGGTTGCCATCATCCGGCGGTGTAGTTGGCCCGATCAATCTTCGCTGCTGTGCGAACTGCAAGACATCCCCAAACATTTACACAAAGGCTCAAAGATTCGTCCACCGGTAATTGTCGTCATCGGCGAGGTGGCCAGTCTCGGACCTCGCTATGCTTGGTTTGAACAACGTCCGCTGTTCGGCCAACAGATTTTGATCACTCGCCCAGAACATCAGGCCGATCAACTACGCATGCCACTGGCCGAACTTGGGGCCGATGTGTATGTGCAACCATCCATCGAAATTGCCCCACCGAAAAACTGGGACGCTGTGGATGACGCGATCAATCGTATGCGTGAGTTCGATTGGATTGTCTTCTCTAGCACCAACGGCGTGCGATCACTAATGGATCGCGTGCTCGAACTCGGCCGCGATCTACGCATCTTCGGCAACACAAAAATCGCCGCGATCGGTTCCGGCACCGCCGCCCAACTTTCAGAATATCACCTAACCGCCGATTGCGTGCCAGAAGAATACCGGGCCGAAGCCTTAGTCGCTTCACTTCAATCTGAAGCCTCCGGCAAAAAATTCTTACTCCCCCGAGCCAGTCGCGGGCGAGATGTATTACCCAACGGCTTAACCGCAGCCGGCGGCACCGTCGAACAAGTCATCGTCTACCAATCGACCGACCGAGAAACCTGCACCGAAGAAGTCGAACAATTCCTAGATCACAACACCTTCAACTGGGTCATCACCTCAAGCAGTGCAATCGCCAGAGCCACAGTAAATCTCCTCGGCGACCAACTAAAAGAATCCAAGATCGCCAGCATCAGCCCAATCACTTCGCAGACACTGAGAGAGCTTGGCTACGAACCTTCGGCTGAAGCAACCGAGTACACAATGGACGGAATTGTAGCCGCAATTCTTGAAGCAGAAGCAAAATGATTTTGTAGGGTGTGCTGCTCGCCAGCCGCCTTTTGAAGTGCAAAAAAGATATCTCACACCAAGTCACAAAGGCACGAAGAAGAGAAGAAAGGGTAGCCCTGATAGCTCGGCTATCGGGGGCGACGAAGTCGACAAGAGGTCTCATGTTCGGTCATAGTGCATCAAGAGAATGCCACTCCTCGGTGGACTTTTGTGTGAACTCTTCTCAAGAGTGATCGGATAGCGATTGTCACACACCCTTCTATTAATTCAATCTATGCCACCCAAAAGGCTTGCATTGTCTACATGAAAAGCTCATAATGGGGAGATTGATTTTCAACGCATTTGAAGCGTAGTCATGGAGCAGCGTGAACTTTAACATGCACAAACTTCGTTTCCCAAAATTCAGTCTTCGCACGCTATTCCTAGTGATCACGCTATTGGGAATTGTTTTAGGCTATAGCTTCTCAGGGATAATTCGTCAAAAACAGGTGAGTACTTGGGTAGAGAGTCATCACGGAACTGTTTTGTATAGTGATGGCACCTTTGAAGAATATGATCCCATAGCCCCGCCTCCTCCAACGAAACTTCGTGATCTACTTGGACCTGATTTCTTTTATACTCTTGATTCTATTAATCTTACAAACTCGCAAGTTGATGATCTTACTCCATTGTCTTCACTGGATCAGATAAAATATATCCATCTTACTAATACGTTGGTCCATGACTTGTCTGCTCTATCTGGGTTAAAAGATTTAGAACGGCTTTGGCTTTACAACACACCTGTGGATGATTTATCACCGTTATCAAAACTTGAAAATTTAACAGACCTTCGTATTTCTGGCACAAAGGTTTCTGACCTAAACTCACTCTCAAATCTCACTAAAATGGACTGGCTTCTTTTGGATCGTACTCAAATTACAGACCTCACTCCAATTCATGATTTTACAGACCTTCGTCTGTTGAGTTGTAATAACACTTCAATTTGCGATCTATCTCCATTGAGTCAACTAGATAATTTATGGCACCTAGATGTTTCAAATACGAAAGTTAGCGATCTGTCGCCTTTGAGTCATTTAGAAAAACTTCGTTACTTATATCTTTCAAATACAAAAGTAGCCGATCTGTCACCTTTAGGGCACTTAACCTATATCAAAGAGTTAAATCTTGAAAACACACCCGTGACAGATTTGAAACCGTTGTATCATACTAGGTGCAGTAAACTCATTCTTAGAGGATGTAAGATTAGTGAGGCTGAAATTGAAGCTTTTGAAGCTGCTGTGCCACATTGTAAGATTGTTCGTCCAAACGATCCTTTGCCGGTACCTCTCAAGTTGATCTTCCGCAAGAGTAGTTGACCGGGGTTTAGGTTATGCGAATTTTCTGAATAGACAGTTTCCCAATTGAAAATTGTCCTCCCCGAACTCAAAGTCAAATGGAACCCAACGGCATAACAACGTGGTCCTAATTCGGCGTGAACTTTTAACATGTACAAAATTCGTTTCCCAAAATTCCGTCTTCGCACTCTGATCATAGCCATCTCGCTATTGGGAATTGTCTTTGCAGTCTTTGGCAATTATTTCTCACAGGTCATTTATCAAAAACAGACGGTTGCCTGGGTAGAGAGGAATCAAGGATATTATGCGTATAATGGTGGCCCTAATATAGATATAGATATAGAGTCCGGTTCCTCACCTATTTTTGGCAAGGAGTTCTTTTACTCACTTGAGTATATTAGTCTTACCAACACTCAAATTGATAATCTTACCCGATTGTCTTCACTGGATCAGCTAAAAAATCTCAAACTTGATAATACGATGGTCAATGACTTGTCTCCATTGTCTGGGTTAAGTAATCTAGAGTCACTTACGCTCAATAACACATCTGTGGACGACTTATCTCCGTTATCAAATCTTGAAAACTTAAAAGGCCTCTATATTTCTGGTACGAATGTTTCGGACCTAAACCCACTCTCAAATCTCACTAAAATAAACTTTCTTTATTTAAATCGTACACAAATTTCCGACCTCACTCCAATTCAAAATTTTTCAAAGCTTACTGGTTTAGGTTGTAATAACACTTCAATTAGCGACCTGTCACCATTGAGTCAACTAGACAATTTACATTTTCTAGATTTCTCAAATACGAAAATAAGCGATCTATCTCCATTGAGTCAACTCGATAATTTACATCGCCTAGATATCTCAAATACGAAAGTAAGCGACCTGTCACCTTTAGGGCACTTAACCTATATCAGAGAGTTAAATCTCCATAACACTCCTGTGACAGATTTGAAACCGCTGTACAAATCTAGATGTCAAAAACTCAATCTTGTAGGCTGCAAGATTACTGAGGCTGAAATTAAAGCTTTTGAAGCTGCTGTACCAGATTGTAAAATCCTCCGACCCAACGATCCTCTGCCGGTGCCTTTCAAACTGATCTTCCCCTGAGAAGTGTCGTTGACCAATGAATTCATAAGCAAACAGCCGCGTAGGATTTTAGCATGTACAAACTTCGTTTCCCAAAATTCAGTCTTCGCACTCTGATCATCGTGATCTCGATATTGGGAATTGGCTTTGCTGTTTATGGCAATTATTTCTCACAGGTAATTCGTCAAAAACGGATGATTGCCTGGGTGCAGAGGAATCAAGGAAGTTTTATGTATAATGACTCTATTATTGATATAGGGTCCGTTCCTCCTCCTCCAAAGCTTCTTGATCTATTTGTCGACGATTTCATTTCCACTATTAATGGAATTGATCTTAGTTACAAGCAAGTTGATGATCTTACCCTATTGTCTTCACTGGATCAGATAAAATATGCTCGTCTTAATAATACGTTGGTCAATGACTTGTCTGCTCTGTCTGGGTTAAAAGAATTGCAAACTATTTTTCTTGACAACTCACCTGTAGATGATTTATCTCCGTTATCTAATCTTGAACATTTAAGAATGCTTAGTCTTTCTGGTACCCATGTTACTGACCTAAGCCCACTCTCAAATCTCACTAAAATAGAGTTGCTTTATTTGGAAGGTACTCAAATTACCGACCTCACTCCAATTCAAAATTTTTCAGATCTTGAACTGTTGATATGTAATAACACTCCAATTAGTGATCTTTCTCCTCTAAGTCAATTAGACAATCTTAGTGTCTTATATCTTTCAAATACGAAAGTAAGCGATCTATCACCTTTAAGGCACCTAACCGATCTCAGTTACATTAATCTCGAAAACACTCCTGTGACAGATTTGAAACCGTTATATAAAGCCGGGTGCCATTTACTCACTCTTAGAGGATGTAAGATTAGTGAGGCTGAAATTAAAGCTTTTGAAGCTGCTGTACCAGATTGTAAAATCCTCCGACCCAACGATCCTCTGCCGGTGCCTTTCAAACTGATCTTCCCCTGAGAAGTGTCGTTGACCAATGAATACATAAGCAAACAGCCGCGTAGGACTTTAGCATGTACAAAATTCGTTTCCCAAAATTCAGTCTTCGCACGCTGATCATAGCAACTTCGCTTTTGGGAATCGCCTTTGCAGTTATCGGCAATCATTATCGCCACGCATTCCACCAAAAAACAGCAGTTGCCTGGGTGCTTGAGAATCAAGGAACGGTCACTTATCGGTATCAAGAAAACGAGCCCTGTGTTACAGGCAAACCAGATTCTCCCCAGTGGATGAGGAATGTTTTTGGCGAAGATATTTTTGTTCGAGTCGTTTCTATTAATCTTGAGAACTCAAATGTTGCTGACCTCTCGCCTCTCTCCCATGTAAAAAAACTGCGATGGCTTAATCTGAAAGGCTCACGTGCAAGTGAGCTTTCCCCTTTATCTGGGCTAATAAATCTAGAAGGCATTGATCTAAGTGATACACAGATTGATGACCTTTCACCGTTACAAGAACTCCATAAGTTGGGCTCTATTACAGCCAATAATACAGAGACAACAATTCTTTTACCAATTTCACGCCTCACGAACCTTACCTACCTTAAACTCGATCATACACACATCAAAGACTTGTCATCGCTAGGTTCTGTTGCAAACCTTAGGTTGCTTCATCTGAACCATACCCAAGTATCTGATCTTTCGCCGTTATCTAAACTGGTGAAAATCGATGATCTGGAATTAATGGAAACTGATGTGGCTGACCTCTCTACACTCATTAATTTTCAAAATCTATCCAAGCTCAACCTTGAAGGGACGCGAGTGATCGATTTGTCTCCTTTAGCGGAATTAGACTATCTACGTCAAATAAATATTTCAAAGACAGAAGTTACCGACATCTCCCCGCTAAAATCTCATATCGGGATATTAGAAATTTCGCTAAAAGATACACCCATCACAGATATTTCAATTTTGAGCCAACTCATACACCTAGAAAAAGTGGATCTTACCGGTACGAACATTCCTAGAGAAGAAATTGAAAAGTTGAAAATTGCCTTACCCAAATGTCAAATATTGGGGCCTTGAATTCTTCAGGTACTAAGTATCGCATGTGGTCAAAAAACTCATCCAATGATTTTGAATTGAATCTTCGAGAGAATACGAAATGAACCAGCACGGGATAAAAGATCTGATTGAACGATGCTTGCTACGGCTAGGTGGCTGGGTGGTTATTTTGGTTGTTCTTTGTCCTACCTGGGGGCCTCCGGGTGATTTCTACCTCGGATATCCCGAACGCTTTTATGTAGTACAATCTGATGCTAATCCCACTTTGCATGTCACACGTTTCTTGTGGGACGTTCTTGTATGTGGAATTCCGGTATATGGCGTTATTTCCCTCCTCCTTTATAGCAAAGCTTCTCTACGCTATATCAGCGGAAATTCAACTCTGGAAATCGTAGAATTAAAACAGAAACTATACAAGCTTGGCGAACAATGTCTGCTTCGGCTTGCTGGCTGGGTCGTTTTTCTTCTTGTTTTTGTTTCTAATAGGCTCGGAACACAATGGATTGGCAATATTCAAATTGGGTCGCCAGTGAGATTTTACATTTCGGGGCCTAGTGGCTATCAGGGCGATCTTTTTTCTAATTCGTTGTCGATACCGATGTCGATCACCTATTTTTTGTGGGATGTTCTCATTTATGGTATCCCCATATACGGCATGATTTCCCTTCTCCTTTATGGCATCCGCCGCTGCATGGGAATATCAACACGCCGTGAGAATACAGCCTTGCCTGTTAAGGAGAATTCTGCAAATACTCAAGAGGAAGAGTAGGTAAAGTAGAAACCGCACTAGCCTCTGATCGACGACAGTCGACCCGACGTCGTTTTGAATGAGCGTTTTTGAATGGCAAGCGATTTTCAATCTAAACACAGAGGGCACAGAGAACACGGAGAAGAATCTCAATTCAAACTCTCTGTGTCCTCCGTGCCCTCTGTGTTTAAATCTTTCCTTCTTCTTCGTGCCTTAGAGCCTTCGTGTGAGATTTTTTCTTTTCGACAAGAAGAATTAATTGTCACGCAAATCGTGTTTTCACTTCCTCCTCGCTTACGCTTCGGGTTAAGATTGCGTAAAGATTGCGATCTTTAATCTCGCTCAATGTTTGCCAATTTATTTTTCAACTCTTGCACCGCCAGCTTTGGTTGTTTGGCTTCGATTACGGCGTGACTCACCGCAATTCTGCTTGCGCCGGTTTTTAGAACTTGGGGGAGATTTTCAAGATTAATTCCGCCGATGGCAAACATCGGTAGCGTGGAGAGTTGATTGGCTTGTTCGATGAATTTTAGGCCGGGGAATTCTTTGAAGTTTTTGGTTTGGGAAGCGAACGTCGGGCCTGTGCCTAAGTAGTTGGCTCCGTCGGTAATGGCCTGTTTGACTTGTTCGAGACTATGTGTCGAGATGCCGATTAGTTTTTTGGGGCCAATAATGGCTCGGGCTTCTTTCACGCTCAATTCGTCTTGGCCCAGGTGCACACCATCGGCGTCTGACAGGGCCGCGATGTCGGGGCGGTCATTCATAATAAAAAGTGTCGAGGTATTCGACGTTAGTTTGCGAAGTAACTTGGCGTGACTTAATAACTGTTTGTCAGACAGCTTTTTATCACGTAGTTGAATCACATCGACTTGGGCTTCAATTAGTTCGGTGGCCAAAGCATGAAATGATTCTCCCGAGTCACGCCCATCGAGCAGCACATACAGTTTTGCATCTTTGAGCCGGCTTTGGCTTTGTTGTGTGGTGGTGAGCAATTTGTGGAGCGTGTAGACCCTATATCGGAGACTTTCAAAACTGGCCGGTTGGTAAGTGCCAATTATTTTGGAAAATTCTTCGAGGGTTCGGAGCGCTTGTTCGGCCCGTTTTAAGTTAGCCGAAACGAGATCATCCCAGTCGGCGCGTTGGTATTCCGTTGTGGTTTTGATTTCGGTGCCAACATCGGTAGTGGTTTGGCGGCAGGCGTGGAGTTCGGTTTGGGGGATTTGCGAGACGATTTGTTGTAAATCATGCCGGAGTTGCTTGAGATTTCCGGTTAGATACCAATCGTCGAGTACAAACCGGGTGTAGTCCTCGGCAACCCGTAAACCTTCGGAGGCCCTATTGGCGGCGGCATCCAATGCGCGGAGTGCCGTGGCTTGGGTCTGTTGCTGCTCAAAATGTCTATCTTCAGTGTTCATAATCCGAAAAAATAAGCGGGGCTAATATAAGTGACTGGTTGTATTAAATAAACTCGTTGTAGGAGATATAGGGCAGATTGGGTCGTTTCTTCGTGATGGTTGACTGAACGATGGTGTGGTTGGGAATCATTCCGGTATCTTGAGATTGCGTTACTTGATGTTTTATAGGGATTTAGGCCCTGTCGACAGATGGGGCGGCCATGTTTCGGAAAAGCAGCTAGCACTAGGTGATCCATGTTGATTTTCTGGATTGTACAACGTGGCTAGCACGTAAGTTTATATCATTTCAATAGTTGCCTTGCTTGGTCTCTATCTGCGAGTTACAATTCCTAGGCGATTCTACTAGGTCGTTTCTTTCTATTTACGGAAGAAGTGACCACTTTGAAGGAGTGGGTAAGGATGCTGACTTCGCCATGGATTACATGCTTGTGGCCAGGACTCACAGATTTGTGGGTGTATGGACGCTGGCGCGGGTTAATTTGGGCAACTTTGTTCACACTTGTGTTGAATGCTGCCTTGATACTCAGGGCTGTTTGGCCAGAACTCGCAGGCGAACCGATTCGAAGTGGTATCTGGTACCTACTCGGATTATTTTGGCTTGCTGGTGCTGCTGTTTCCCTGGTGCGATTGGTAACTTTTGATGCCAATCAAGTCAACGAAACGGTAGAGGCCTTGTTTCAAACGGCTCAAAGCGAATACTTAAAGGGTAACCATCTGTTGGCAGAAGCAACTTTGTTGCGGCTGCTGAAGCAAAATCCCTGCGATGCAGAGGCATTGTTAATGATGGCGACCTTGATGAGACATACCCAACGATTTGCCGAAGCACGAAGCCAGTTATCAAGACTAGAAAAACTTGATGCGGCCCAAGCTTGGCAAGAAGAGATTGTCAGAGAGTACCGGTTGCTAGAAGATCGTGAGAACGATGCTTCAGAAGATGAGCGGCCAGAAGACTTACCTGATACCGAAGAAACGACCACTGATAATTCAACCATAAATTTTGCAGCTTGACTTTTAAGATGCACAGCGAATGGTTGAACTTGAATATCTAAAATTTAGCTACGCAAGTAGAACACTGGATTGGCAGAGAAGTTTTAACGAGGTCTGACTCCATGTACGAACGATTTACTGACCGCGCTCGCAAGGTAATGCAGCTTGCAAACCAAGAAGCGCAACGATTCAACCACGAATACATCGGCACCGAGCATATTTTGCTAGGGTTGATCAAGGAAGGAAGCGGAGTGGCCGCCAATGTTTTAAAAACATTGGAAGTCGATCTTCGCAAGATTCGCCTTGAAGTCGAGAAGCTTGTGCAGAGTGGCCCTGATATGGTCACCATGGGCAAGTTACCGCAAACCCCGCGAGCCAAAAAAGTCATCGAGTATTCGATGGAAGAGGCCCGCAACTTAAATCACAACTATGTAGGCACCGAGCATATCTTGCTGGGTCTACTTCGTGAACAAGAAGGCGTCGCGGCTCAAGTTCTCATGAACTTAGGTCTGAAGCTGGACGATGTTCGTGAAGAAGTCTTGAACCTACTCGGCCATGGCGTCGAAGGCGATGGCGGACGTGAAGGTAGCCGTGGCGAATCTGGCGGATCATCCGAACCAGGTTCTTCCTCGAAGAGCAAATCGAAAACACCTGCTTTGGATAGCTTTGGTCGTGATCTGACTGAACTGGCCAAGCAAGGCAAACTTGATCCTGTAATTGGTCGTGCCAAAGAAATTGAACGAGCCATTCAGGTGCTTTGCCGACGTACCAAAAACAACCCTGTGTTGTTGGGTGAAGCGGGCGTTGGTAAAACGGCCATCGTCGAAGGCTTTGCACAAATGATAGTCGATGGAGAGATTCCTGAGATCTTGGCCAACAAACGTATCGTGGTACTCGACTTGGCAATGATGGTCGCTGGAACCAAGTATCGTGGTCAGTTTGAAGAACGAATCAAGGCCGTGATGAACGAAGTTCGTCGTGCCAAAAATACGATTCTGTTCATCGACGAATTGCATACCCTGGTTGGTGCCGGTGGTGCTGAAGGCGCGATTGATGCTGCCAATGTTTTGAAGCCTGCGTTATCACGAGGCGAAATTCAATGTATTGGTGCCACCACGCTCGACGAGTACCGCAAATACATCGAAAAAGACAACGCATTGGCTCGACGTTTCCAAGAGATCATCGTGGACCCGGCTTCAAAAGATGAGACGGTCGATATTCTCAAAGGGCTGCGGGATCGCTACGAAGATCATCATAATGTTCAGATTACCGATGATGCGATTACTGCTGCGGCAGAATACTCAGATCGTTATATCACCGGGCGATGCCTGCCTGATAAGGCGATTGACGTGATTGATGAAGCAGGTGCCAGAGTTAGACTTCGCGTTATGACCAGGCCCCCAGATCTTAAAGACATTGACGCAGATACCGAAGCTTTGAATCGCAAGAAAGAGCAAGCGGTTGCTGATCAAGATTTTGAAAAAGCAGCTTCGCTTCGTGATCAAGCCGATAAGCTGAAGAAAAAGAAAGAGACGATCCTCAAAGAATGGCAAGAGAAATCTCGCCAAAAAGATGGAGTGGTCGATGAAGAAGTCATCGCCGAAGTCGTTTCGAAAATGACCGGGATTCCGTTGACACGGATGACAACCGAAGACAGCATGCGGTTGATGCAAATGGAAGATGAACTTCACAAAAAGGTCATCAGCCAACACGATGCCATCCAAGCCGTTTCGAAAGCAGTTCGCAGAAGTCGTAGCGGGTTGAAAGACCCCAAACGACCTACCGGTTGTTTTGTGTTTGCTGGACCGACCGGTGTTGGTAAAACCTTGTTGGCCAAAGCCTTGGCCGAGTTCATGTTTGGTGATGAAGAAGCTTTGATCCAAATCGACATGAGCGAATACATGGAGAAGCACAATGTCAGTAAATTGATTGGTGCCCCTCCAGGATACGTGGGTTACGAAGAAGGGGGTCAACTGACCGAGAAGATTCGTCGCCGACCGTATGCCGTGGTATTGCTCGACGAAATCGAAAAAGCCCATCCTGACGTGTTCAATATGTTGTTACAGGTCATGGAAGAAGGTCGCCTGACCGATAGCTTTGGTCGTAACGTCGATTTCCGCAACGTGATTTTGATCATGACCACCAATGCAGGTGCAGGTGCCATCAAAAACGAAGCGTCCTTCGGATTCTCGGTATCAGAAGAAGGTGCCGAATACGAAAGCATGAAGAGCCGGGTCAACGATGAAATCGCCAAGGTCTTTCGGCCTGAATTTATTAACCGGGTTGATAAAACCATTATCTTCCATCACCTAACCACCGATAATTTGAAGGAAGTGATCGACTTGGAATTGGCCAAGGTTCGAGAACGTCTGGAAGAACGTGGCTACACGTTGACTCTGACCGACAAGGCCAAAGAGTTCATCATCAATCGTTGCAACAAAGACGACAGCGGAAACGACTTTGGTGCTCGTCCACTGCGTCGTGCAATTGAGAACGCCGTGGAAGATCCACTGTCGGAAGAACTGCTCAAAGGCGAGTTCCAAGGCATGGACACCATCACGGTCGATGCCATCCTCAACGACAAAGGCCGACCGAAACGACTCGACTTCCAAAGCTCGTTGAGCGAAAAAGTAGAAGAAGTGGTCGAAGAACCAGTCGCCGCTGCCGCTACCGGCAGTGACGAAGCAGAGTCTAGCGAAAAAGAATAAACGTTCGCTAGATTTAAAATAGAATCAAAAATCCCTGCCTTGGCTTATGCTAGGGCAGGGATTTTTTTTGTTGATGTAGTTGTGAAGAGGTGTAAGGTGGAGGGTCTCTAACAAAAAGTCATCCAACATTAAACATTCATCACGAAAAAATTACTGGACTGAAAAACAACCACTCCGCCGCCATCCATCTGTCTATCGGGTTTGCGATCTGTTGCGTTGCACTCTTCTAGTCAAGGCTTCTTTCTTTGCGAAAATGATGGGCTCATTCTTTTGAGATGCGTTTACCGATAATGATTGAGACCACACAAAAAGATGAATGGCGGCAGGGCGTTTCTGTTTCGATATCATCTATTCCTAGTGGTTTTATAAATCCGTTGGATAGCTATTTCTTATAGACCATCCATCTTGCAGAACTATCGTAGGCGATGTAATTTTCGATGGTTGTTACATCGGTCGAATCGTCGTAGATTTCCAAATCTCGTACTGTGGTTTGTTGCCGGACGATTTGGAAAGTGGAGTTGGATTGTGTATGATTTCACGTTCGTCAGTGTATGAAACGATACCACCTTTCCTTGGAAGTCCGTTGTGATGATGCACTGGGGAAAATCTGTAATCGGTCCAGACACTCGACTGGCAGGAAGCTTAGCCAACCCACGAGCATGATCCAATGAAACAGAAATAGATTCATTGCAATATCAGTCGACAAATGAAATACGACTAGAAGCAATAGACACCAGTTGCGTGCCGGTTGCCACCAGATCAAGACTGGGATGGACAATTCGAATAGCACCACGGACCAAGTAGCACACTGAATCAATAATAAACTCTCCGTAAAAAAGCTCGGCAAATGAAAACCAGTTAGATCATCTAGCCGCAACACATAGTAGATAGCCGTACCGTCAACCCATGCCGCCCCGGTTGTTTTTTGAAAGGCCGAGCAGAGAAAGATCAAGCACATCTGCAATTGAAACAATCTTAGGGGCCATATGGGAAATAAATGCTTACTCTTCTCATTCTGATGCAATTCAAGGTCTGATCGAGGCGGAACGAAGATCAGAAAAAATGCGAAGAGTCGAAATACGATATCTTCTCCATCTAGGATTAGTTGATTTGAATATTGCAAGTTGGCAAGTAGAACGAACACGGTAGCGGCGGCCAAACGAGGCCATAATTCGATCAACAGACAGACAGATGATACCATTAGTATGCCGAGTGACAAGGATGTCATTGTGGGAGTATCGCTGGCCCACATGCGAACAGAACTCATGTCAAGTTGTGGTGAAAGAAATGAAGCTCCAAGCGTCGATTCATGGTTGAAGAACAGGAGCCTGTCAAGCCACAAGAACACTAAGTTAATGACGAGTAAAAGGGCGTATAATCGACGAACTACAGCCAGCATTCGCAGATCACATGGATTCATCCAGAAATGATCCCAGTGCGAGACCCAGCTCGACGATTTCTTTTGGTTCATCATTCGTTAGGTCGCCAAATAATTAATTGCTGATACGTCGAGTATCGCGGCACTGCGTACGCAGGTCGCCAGTTATCTTTAGGAGGGGCAATGACGTCTCGTTCCACAAACAACACAATACTTTCAATTGACCGATCACTCCGACAATATTGGCGGGACAGGTTCTTACAGAACGGCGTCCAAGCTAGTTCGCTCTCGGGGCGCCATAGACCGTCGAAGAAAGCCATGCGACGGAAGTTGCGAAATTTTTCCCATCGCGACATCGAATGCCAATCGGGAGTTTGCCATAACGTGTAACCTCCATCGTTCCAGTAGATGTGAGCCCCAACTCGCACGTTGACATGGTCTGGCGTAGGCGCAAACAATTCCCAGGACCCCTGTTCTAGTCGCACGAACTTTAGTAGGGGGTAAATTGAAAGTTGCATCTTGCCCTGCAAATCCGTAAACCGAGGCGTTGTCTCAATCAAGGTACAGATACACAACGGAACCATGATCAAGTTAAAGATCCAGCGGTTTTCGTAAGCTCTATTTAGCACCACATGTTCCTCGTTAAGACGTAGCCCCCATTGAATCCGATAAAAGCTACTAACTTTTTGTACGCAAATGTTGTGCCCGTTCGGATATTTCTATTTTCGAACCCTTGCAGGCCAAGGGGATACTGCCCGTGTAACCATACACAACTCTTGGTGTAAATGAGCTGACCATCTTTACTACAGAACTTCGTTCCATCACTACTGAAGTTATTTCAGGATTTTGCCATTCACGTCACGGGGAATCAAAATCACGCAAAGATAATTGGGCCGCGTTTGGGTGATTCCAATCACTTCGTCTGGCTGAACTCCTGATCGGTACGAATATTGCACTCCGTTACTGTGGCGACTCACAACGAATGACGCTGACTTCCAAATTCCATGAAAGGTAATCGAATGAGTAAAAGTCTTCGCATGTTTAGTTGGGCAATTACATTGTTTGTTTTGATGACATCTTCTCTGATTGCTCAGAACAATGGCAACCAGAATGGCAACCAGAATGGCAACCAGAATGGCAACCAGAACGGTAACCAGAACGGGATCAGTGCTCCAGAGATTTCTCTGCCAACGGCAGCTGCAGGTCTAGCTGTGCTTATCGGGGGGAGTCTAATACTTGCTGAAAAGTTACGCAATAATAAACGAGTTCGAGATTGACTGAGTTTCGGGGGGGAAGGTCAGAGAACGATTCGATTAGTGCTCGTAAGGTCACGATTTCTTCGTACTTTGCGGTCGGGAAAACAGGGGCGAAATTCCGATATATGTCATCACAACAATTGACTTTACCGAACGAGTACTCACGGCCTATCACAAGAGCGTGTGTACTCGTGCTATTGCTAGTGTGTGAGATCCTCTTTCTGCAATTACGCTACGATGGAGCAGCATTTGTCGATGACCCGACGCTAAGTGCATATGTGCTTGTAAATTCCAAATGGCTTGTTCGATTCGGTTTGTCATTTGTGGTTGGATATATTGTGATTACTGGGTCACAAATTGGACAATCTTATCAGGCCTTCGCCACACAATTTACGCCTCCACCGATTCGCAATTACGTTGTTCACTTCATGGCCTTCGCAGGTCTTGCCTGGCAATCATCGGTGGTTTTTAATCGCGTACAACTAACGCCTCTGACGGTTTCGATATGGACACTTGCAGTTGTCGCTGTCGGTGGGACCTGGGGCGTCTGCGTACTCCCTGTTTCGGGATGGTTTCATTTCGTGCGTCATAGAGTTCAACGACTTCTCGTGGCAGGGGCGATAGCTACGACAGCTTGTTTGTTAGGGGCCATCTGCACGTCACCCTGGGACGACTTAGCGGCCGGGACGTTGTTGCTCTCATGTGGAATTCTCACCACTTTCTTTGAAAACGTGACGTGTGATTTCAACAGCCGATATTTAGGTATCGGTGATTTCGGTGTGGAAATCTCGCCGGATTGCAGTGGATACGAAGGGGTGGGACTTGTCACTTTGTTTCTAACTGCCTATCTATGGAAGTTTCGTTCAAGATTTAAGTTTCCTAATGCATATGCCCTTCTGCTGATCGGCGTACTTATTTGTTGGTGTGCCAACTCATTACGAATTGCAGCCCTCGTTGTAATAGGCGCATTTATTTCACCCAGTTTGGCACTTCAAAGTTTTCATTCGCAAGCCGGCTGGATTCTCGTTTGTGCTATCACTTTGGGCATTCTCTCAATTGCTCAGCGTACGAGTTTCTTTATCACGGGAAACGACTTTTGCCCTCTCGTTCGATCTGCTATCCCCTCGACAGCGTACTTGCAGCCATTTCTTTGGGTAACGTTTTCCGGAATGTTGACCGATGCGATGGGAATGCCTGAGACGATGGCTTGTCTAGTTCACGGCGGAGTCATGATGATTAGTCTCGGATCGATACGAAGTCATTTTTGTAATTCCGAAATATCTCATTATGCATACGTCACACCGATCGCATTGGGGTTATTCGGTTGTGTTCTATGGATATGTCTAGTGTCTCCGCCATTACATTCAGTGGAAGTCTACGAAGTCGCTCTCACTGGTTCGGCGATAGCAGCGTTGGGTAGTCGACTGTGCTTGTACACCCTACTAGCGCCACTTGTCGAAGAACTGGCGTTTAGAAAGTACTTAATTGATCGGTTGCAGATTACGATGCAAGGCTCAATGGGCCGCTATTCGACAGCGGCTTCGTTTATCGTCTCGACAGCGTTATTCGGAGCGATGCACGGCTCCCTATTTATACCCGCACTGGTTGTCGGTGTCTTGTTTGGCGCAGCCTACTTATTGCGAAAATCGGTATGGGATGCGATAATCGCCCACGCAGTTTGTAACGCGTCGATCGCTGTGTACGTCCTGATTACGCGACACTGGTGGTTATTGGGTTGAGGAAGACTCAATAAACTACGTTTTCTAGTCTGCGTAATTCAATTGAAGCTTCCTCTGATTCAGGATACAATTTAAGCGTTGCATTTATTCTATGACTATCCGCTTCCTTCTCTTCTGGAGACAAAAAATGGCACGCCAAAGTTTAGTCGATGTTGCATGTTGCATTTCACTCACGATAATCTTCTTCTTGCTAATAGCACAACCAAGTCAGGCAGCGGATCTGGCGACACTCCTTAAATCAAATTACGTTAAGGTAGAGAAAGTCAACGATCTTGATGACATAACAGTCTCTATTAATCAGCAACGTGTTACCGTGCGTTTGGCTAGTGTGATCGCCATTTCAGATTTGCCCGTTAAAGAGGGATTGCGCTTGCCAAGGTTTCGTAAAGAAACACTTGATGCAGTGAAGAGTTTATTGTTAGACCATGAGTTTTTTATGCGGATTAGAAAAAACCCAGAGGATGATCGTGTTACTGCGGTCGATCTTTATCGGACAGGCAAGCACGTCACTAAGCAGATGCCTTGGACAGGAAAACTACCCTCGGAAAAAGTAGGATGGGGAATGACATCGATGAATATTCTACTGATCGAAAAAGGACTCACCATCTCCTCTGGCAAAGAACATGGAAATCAGTTGGAGAGAATTAAACTGTTGTATAAGGATGCAGAAAATCTTGCGGCTAAAGAAAATATCGGAGTATGGGGCAATTTGCCGAGAGGATTTAGAGAAGTCACTAAGCAGTAAAGAAGAATGGATAGCTTACACAAAAACATCCTGCAATCGATTGCAACGTCCACCACTCATTGATTCAATTAAAACACAAACCGGGCGCCGGCTTGATCTTACCTCTACGGTTGATTTTAGCCACCAAGCGAACGCCCAGGTGCTCAACTCCGAAGCCTAGGGTTCGCGTGGATGCGAAGCAGCCGTGCGTACCCTGGGTTATGATTTCACCCCACCCCATCAACACTGAAGGTGTTGCACAGCCGTACCCTGTTGTTGTTCAACGCTTTCAGTGTTGGTTGGTATTGAGACGTTAACCCAGGGTGGCGCGACTTTGTCGCTGCCCCTAGGCTGTGGAGTGAAACACCTTCGGCGTTTAATTGGGCATTCAAACGCAATCGAAACACAAACGCGGTGCCGCCATCCATCGCTACGCCTGCTTTCCCCTCCCTTACCCCAATGCCGTCAGCACCACCTGATCCTCCGTAACTTTCACCTGAATATTCCCCGGCAGTTGTAAGTGCCCGGTTTCGGTTCGTATCATCTCAACCAAGCGTGCCAGTTTATCGTGGCTCAGATCTTGGCGAGACCAGGTTTGTTGGTCCCAAAGTAGCACGAACATTTCTTGCACCAGGTAGGGCGAGGCCGTTTTTAGTTCAGTTCGGTTGAGTGTTACGCAATTTGGATTGGTGGTTGCTGAAATGGTGCAGCGTAAAAGTAGTTGCTCGGCTTCTTCTTGCACAAACGATTTACAGTCAGAGGCGATTTTTGAGAGCCGTGTAATGGCCTGATCGACATCGGGGGAGAACTCTTCGCGTAATAGCGGCAGCAGTCGATGACGGACACGGTTGCGACTAAATAGCAGGTCGGTGTTGGATTGATCTTCTCGATAGCTTTGATTGAGTTGCTTCAAGTAAGCAATCACTTCAACGCGAGTGAATTTTAGCAGTGGGCGAATCAGACTGACATCTTGCGTGAGTACCCTGGAGCGTGGGATGCCTGAGAGACCAGCTACGCCGGTGCCACGGATGATTCGTTGCAGCACGGTTTCCACTTGATCGTCAGCAGTATGGGCAGTGGCCACAAACCGGGCGCCAGTCAATTTGGCTTGTTCGCAAAAGAATTGATACCGCGCGTTTCTGGCCGCCTCTTCAATTCCATCGCCGCGTTGTTTCGATTGCTGGCGAACATTCCCTTGCCCGATGTAACAGGCAACATTCAATTGATCAGCCAGTTGCTGCACATACTGGGCATCTTGATCGGACTCGGATTCACGCAGTTGATGATTGAAATGCACCAGCGCCAGTCGGCCTTCGCCTTGTGTGCGAATGCTGGCCATCGCACAAGCCAGCGACACACTGTCGGCACCGCCAGAGACCGCCAGCAAAACTGTCCGGTTCATCCAGTGGCTGGTGGGCCAACTTTCGTGCAATTTTTGTTCAAATGCAAATACCATCGTTTTTTTCGGATGCAAACCATTCTAATTAGGCAGAAAATAGGGGCGTTATCATTTCCCTACGAACATTATCCCATTGAACTTGGTTGATGGAAATACCCTAAAAACCAGTCTGGAGCGATTCAAACCGAAAATGAAGCGTTGTTTTTGTTCAAGAAGCTTCCCTGAGCCCTGCAACTCTGTTAGTATATGAACAACCAAGTAGAACTTGTTTCGACTTGGGGCTCGTCAAGATTTTAATCGTACTATCAAAGCGTACCGAAAAAGATGCCCAATTGGCATACGATATAAAGATGAATGTTTAAGGCATTTCTTCTTGCAAGGTAACCACGCAAAGATAACGAACAAAGTCGGAATTGGTTCCTAAATTCCAGTTTATAACGCAGGAGGACTGACCAGATGCAGTTACTACTTATTCTTCTGCGACTTCTCGTGAAGTATTTTCCAGGTTGTGTGCAAGTGCTTGAACCTTCGCACGTTCAACGTGACGGTTCTAAAAACTCTCAATCTCCTGGTTCCCAGAAAAGGGTCGTCTATTTGCCCTTTCTAGGATGGCTGGAACTAGACGCTGAAACTTTTGCTAACAACAATTCTTCTTTCCACCATTCAGAAAAACTGGATCGTGATGACTCGCCCCCTGATAAAAATCATCGGCGACTGCGCACCTAGTGCAGGTGTAGATCAAGGAAGACGATATTAACCTGAAACCATCACCCTGAAACCATCAGCACGATGACAACGGTCGACTTGATTTACATAAACTAGAAGACAATACCGTTAGCTTGATTTTAGCGAAACCAGTTCTCAAACTCGGTTCGTGTTATTGTGTGCATCCTTCAGAAGATCTTTGCCTGAAGTTGTCTCTTTATGCCGCATCGCCTTGATTGGAAATCTTTTGATCGATTGGCTGATATGAGTTGATGAAACGTACTGTGTTTCATTGCCAGGTTTCATTGCCAGTCAATCAAAAATTGGATGCTTCAAATAACCCCATGAAGGGAGCGTATAAAAATGGAACCCACTACTATTTCAGCTATTATTGGCACAGTCGTTGGATTTATCCTGGCTGTTGTGCTGGTCAAGTTTATTGACCGTTTACGAAAAAAAGATGCCGAAACCGAAGCGACTCAAATCATCGATAAGGCAAAACAAGATTCAGATACCTTGCTAAAAGAAGCTTCGATTGAAGCCAAAGAAGACGCGCTAAAATTTAAGACCAAAGCGGAAGCCGATCTCTCTGGCACCCGCGATGAAATGCGGTCGCGTGAGAAATCGCTTGACCGTCGTGAAGATACGATTGAACAGCAATCGAACCACCTGCGCAAACAGGAAAGCATGGTCGAAGCCAATCAACGTCGGCTTTCGGAAAAAATTGAAGAAACCAATCAACGTGGTAAAGAACTGGCCGAAACCACACGCCAGCAACAGGAAAAACTTTACAAGATAAGTGGCTTAAATAAAGAAGAAGCCAAGGCCGACTTGCTTAAAAACTTGGATCAAGAACTGCAAGGCGAAACTGGTTCATTGATTTTAAAGCACAAACGGCGTATCGAAGAAACTTGTCAACAACAGGCACAAGACATGTTGCTGACTGCCATCCAACGATTTGCAGCAGCCCATACTTCGGAATCCACGACCAGCACCATCGATATCCCTAGCGATGACATGAAGGGACGCATCATCGGTCGTGAAGGACGCAACATTCGGTCGTTCGAGAAAGAGACCGGGGTCGACGTGATTATCGACGATACACCCGGCGTGGTGATCGTCAGTGGGTTTGACCCAGTACGAAGAGAAGTGGCCAAGCTTTCCTTGGCGAAACTGATTTCCGATGGCCGAATTCACCCTTCCAAAATTGAAGAAGTGGTCAAAGCGACGCAAACAGAAATGGACGCCCTGATTATCAAAAAGGGCGAAGAAGGAGCCGCCGAAGCCAATGTAATGGGCCTTCATCCGAAGCTGATTCAAATGCTCGGTCGATTGCACTTCCGTACTAGTTACAGCCAAAACGTGTTGCGGCATTCCATCGAAGTCGGTTACATCACTGGCATGTTGGCCGAGATGATGGGCCTTGATGTTCAAATTGCTCGTCGTTGTGGTTTGCTGCATGATATCGGTAAAGCGGCCGATCATGAACTCGAAGGCGGGCATCCAAAAATTGGGGCCGACCTATTGAAGCGTCATGGCGAAGGGCCAGAAGTAGTCCACGCCGCGTTTGGGCATCATGACGAGATCATCACCGAGTACCCTTACACCATGCTGGTTGCGACTGCCGATGCTTGTAGTGCTTCCCGACCTGGCGCTCGTCGTGAATCGCTAGAACGCTACATCAAACGGATGGAAGAACTCGAATCGATTGCTCGTGGCTTCAATGGAGTCGAACAGGCATTTGCCATTCAAGCTGGTCGAGAGCTGCGTGTGATCGCCTGTGCCAGAGATACCGATGATGCCAAGGCAGCCAAGGTTTGCCGTGATATTGCCAAGGCTTGCGAAGAGCAATTGACCTATCCTGGCGAAATCAAAGTGACCGTGGTGCGAGAATCTCGCTTCTCAGAATTCGCTCGATAATTAGATAGCTCAGAAAGTACGATCCTTGCGAATTCTGCATATCGGAGACATTGTTGGCAGGCCAGGGCGAGACATCGTTCGCAATGTGGTTAAACCACTGCGAGAACGAGAAAACCTTGCCCTGGTAATTGCCAATGCCGAAAACACCTGTGCTGGTTCCGGCTTAACGCCAGCCGCCTATAACGATTTAATCGAGGCTGGAATTGACTGCATCACCATGGGTGATCACATCTATCGCCGGCGAGAAATCTATACGGTGCTTCAGTCGCAGCCGAACATTGTGAAGCCTGCCAATTACCCGGCAGCGGCACCTGGCAAAGACGTGGCAATCGTCGAAGCCAACAACGGCATGCGTGTGGCCGTGATGAGTTTAATAGGCCGGGTCTTTATGAAACCGGTCGACTGCCCCTACGCTGCGGCAGATCGCGTGCTGAAATTAATTCCGGCCAACGTCAAAGTTTGCTGCGTTGATTTTCATGCCGAAGCCACGTCCGACATGCAGCTAATGGGCCGCTACTTAGATGGCCGCGTCTCTTCCGTGCTGGGCACTCACACCCATGTCACCACTGCCGATGAACAAGTATTGCCGCAAGGGACCGCGTTCCAATGCGACCTCGGCATGACCGGCCCCCACGACAGCATCCTCGGCCGCCGCGTCGACCGCGTGATGGAAGCAGTCACCACTTTCCGCCCGACCCAGTTCGACGTAGCCAAAGGCGACGTCCGTATGTCTGGCACCATTGTTGAAGTTGACCCAAAGACCGGCAAAGCATTGAGTGTTGAGCGGATTCAGATCAATGAAGAAGAAGCAGAGAAGTTGGTGCGCGAAGCTGGGTGATTTTGTAGGGTGGCTGCTCGCCAGCCGCCCGGATATCCGGTTTACCTCATCTCCGTTTCACGCATTCGACATCAGGAAATCCAGCGAAATCGTGTGCCACTGGCATCTTGCCAGTGTGTGCTGCTATCGATAGCTGAGTTCCGTGAATTCAACATTAGCGGATCTGTTTTGCTTCGATGTATTATCTTTGGTAAAATGCTACGAGATTCGCACTGGCAGATAGCCTGATTCTATGAAAGAGGGGAGTCCTCCTGGTTTAATGGGTTAAGTTTCACAATTCCCATTTCGCACAGGAGAACTCCCATTATGTTTTATCTTGGAATCGACCAACATGGAATGCAACTGACCATTGATTTAGGCGACGAAGCTGGAGACCTAGTGATGCACCTTCAGGTGAAGACTGAGCCCAAGGCTCTTACAAAGTTCCTTATGGAGTTGCAAAAACTTGCGGCTCCCCACGGCGGGTACTTGGCTGTTGTCGAAGTCTGTGGGTTTAACGACTACTTGCTGGCATTGCTGAAGCAACACGGTTGCATACAAGCCATTGTTGTTCAACCGGAGAAACGAGACAAGAAGAAAACCGACCGTCGTGATGCTCGCCACCTGCGCGAGACACTTTGGGTCAACCGCCTACGAATCCTGAAGCGTCAACGGGTTTCCGGTCTGAGGATTGTCCGACCGGCGAACGCGCAAGACAACGCAAGTCGCCAATTGACCATGCTTCGTACACGCATGATAAGGCTGCGTACTTCGGCAATCAACAAGGTCAGGGGAATTCTTCGCAAAAGCAACTTACAACATTTTTGCCCGACCAAGGGAATTCAAACCAAACGTGCTGTGGCCTGGTTGCGGCAGCTTGAACTAGGAGACATCGACCGCCTTGAGATGGACATTCACTTGGATCGTTGGAAGCTTTACAACGACAAGCTACAGCTTGTCAACGCCCGCATTAAGGAGATTCAACGTCAGCATGATAACGCTGCGATATTGATCACAATACCTGGCCTTAGCGACTACGGCAGCTTGGCAATTGGCAGTCGAATTGGAGCTCACGAGGACTTCCCCCGAGCGGCAAGCTTAGCCTGTTTCTGGGGACTAACGCCTGGTTCTAATAGCAGCGGCAATAAAATTCGAAATGGACAAATCACGAAAGAAGGCAGCCCACTGGTTCGTCACATACTGGCCCAGGCGGTGTTGCATGTGCTTCGCAAAGACGCCTGGATGCGAAGCTGGTACCAAAAAATTAAACGCCGCCGAGGCAGCAACATTGCTCGCGTTGCGGTGATGCGACGGCTGGCGACCATCATCTGGTCGATGCTGAAATACAAGGTTCCCTACGTTGTGGGAGGACCGGAGGAATTACGAAAGGTGATCAAGAGTCAACAGATATTGAGTCAGGAAGCGACTGTGGTAAGTTCGATTTAATCGCACCAACCTCGACTCAGGACTCGACAAAAGGGGACCGCCCTTTCCCCCTTCACCGTCGTTCGTCCCGAGCCCAGGGTGACGGCCGAAACGACGGCGAAGGCGGAAGGGGCTACCGAAACTTTTTGCTAAAACAACCAACCATTTGATATGACGTTAGCTGTTCCGGTCACGTTCCCTCGGGGGCGTAGACTCCCGTGTTGCAAGGTTAGCCTGATGTGCCACTTGGACTCAGCGACTTCGCTGGGCGTAAGCCTGATTAAGGCAGCCATGCGACGCGGGGCGATCGATAAAAATAATCAGCAACAAGTTCATCGTAACTTGACCGCCAGCCGGAAGGCTGACGGATTCGCGAAGAGGATGAGTAGGGGCTGCAGCTGCTATATGCAAAACAAGGCTGCTTTGACCTCGGAAATTTCGTGGTAGCTGCCGTTAATATCCAATGCAAAAGTTGAACCTACATCCAGTACGAATTGCTTCTCATAGAGGCAAGTTTTTCAGGCCTGAGACCTGACCAAATAAATATGCGCCCAGCTAGGGTTGACACCGTATTCTCTTTCAGGGATGGCACACGAAAGTTCTTTCGGTTTGTCCTTGTCATTCGTCGGTAATGTATTTTATTTGCAATGGCCTGACATAACAGGTACGATTTTGCATAACTGCAATTCTCCTTTTACCGGAAAAACGGAAAATGAAATGGCTGCCTAAATTACGATTTAGTATGCGAACGTTATTTATTTTAGTAACGCTACTTTGTGTTCTACTGGTACCGCTGAGTGTGAAGCTTTATCAGGCCCAACAGCAGCGGTTGGCGGTCGAGTGGGTTAGGGCGAATGGGGATTTCGTTTTGTATGACTATCAAGATGGAATCCTTTCTTCAAATGCCCCGACGGACTATCTATGGTTAAGAAGTATTCTCGGCGATGATTTTTTTGATGCGGTTACTGGGGTTTTCATTATAAATCCTACGATCACTGATATTTCTCAATTAACGCATTTGCAATCTCTTGAAAAGGTTATTCTAGATGTTCCTCAGAAAGCCGATTTGTCTCCGCTGGGTTCACTCAAGCAACTTGATGATCTTGAACTCACCTTTTCCTCGGAGAAGAGTTTTACAGCAAAGAATATTGCAGTGTTATCGAAACTAGACTGCTCATTAGATATTCATCTCTCAGGCCAATTCATGGATGATTTAAGGCCCATTCAACAATTGAATAATATTCGTCACCTGACGATTGCTGACGCGCAAGTCACGGACCTCGCCCCTTTAACCCACCTTACACAGCTTGAAACATTAGGCATCTGGGGTACTCCGGTGAAAGATATCTCGGCACTGTCAAATCTAAGCAGACTTAAAAGACTCAGTCTTTATGATACCCAAATCAATGACATTTCACCATTATCTGATCTCACGCAACTTGAAGAATTGAACTTTAGTGGTCCGAATATCACAGATCTCACACTCTTGGCCAAGCTCGTTAATCTGCGAGAGTTATCGCTTACCACCCCTAAGGCAAAAGACCTTTCTCCGTTAGAAAAACTTGTCAATCTTGAAAAACTGTTTCTCTCAGACATACAAGTTCCAAAAGTAGAGATCGACAAGCTTAAAAAGGCTTTGCCCAATTGTTTGATTATTAAATATTAATTTATACCCGCTTCAATAAACTGCTTCAATTGTCAATGAACGAACTTCTTTTTAATCGTTGATCGCGGCAATGTATTTCATTTGCAATAATCGCTACATTTCTACGAAGAGGGCATTATGAAACGAATCTTTACACTTTTTTTTTGTTTGTGCTAACAGCCAACGCATTGGGTGAAGAAACGCAGGAATTGTCATTCCAAAATCCTGACGTAGTAAAAGGGGCTGAAAACTCGATTGTGCGTGAGATTGCATCGGCGGTAATTATTCCGGGCGAGACTCATAAAGATCTTTGGGTTCATCCGAACTTGGTGACAACTCCTGGCAATCCTATCGAAACCGAGTTGTCACTCCGCACGACAGATCGTAGCGGCGGAGACAGACACACGGTCGTCCATTATTTTCGAACCGATGATGACTTCCAGTCTCTGTTACCTATCGAGAGCCTGATGGCCACGGCCTGGAGCCGCATTGGGCTTACCCCTGCCAATTTTCAATCCTCAAAGGGTGGAATCGAAGTACCCGACGGGTCGTGGCATTGGGCCAGGAACAGTGTTCAGCTTGATCAAAAGATTATCGTGTATCCATTTCTGATACAGGAAGGCGAACGTCGATCAGTTCGTACCGTAACGGCGAGACAACACGGCAATCTATTTGTGCCTCTGTACATATCTAACGCTCTGACCAATGAAGCTGGTCGTGGGCTGCTGGAGCCCCAGATCGTCGAATTTCAAGGGCGTCTTTATATGACAATGCGCGCTGAAGATGGATTTGGGTATGTCTCAGTCAGTGACGATCAAGGAAAATCTTGGAGTGCCCCTCACCCTTGGCGTTGGCACGATGGAGAGAAGATTCCAATGCACACCACGATGACTAAGCTCCTCTCTCATACTGACGGGATGCTGCTTGTGTATACGCGAATACGCGACGACAATCAAAACGTGTTCCGAAATAGGGCACCGTTGTATTGTGCCGATGTCGATCCGAAAACTCTTTCACTACGGCGGCAAACTGAGCGAGTCTTGATACCGAACCGGGGACAGCCGGTCGGTAATTTCTGGGTCTGGCTCATTGACCAGAATAAGAGCTATGTCTGTGCGGCCGAATGGCCGCGAGATAGTCAATCGCGTAGTCAAGCAACAAACGGCCATACATGGCTTGCCAAAATTTATTGGAAGCAACCTAATCAACGGATGACAACCCAAGGGCATGAACAGGCGGCCCTGAAAGAGAAGTAGGTGTGAATGAAATCTATATTTCTCATCCACCTTCAAACAGTTTTCTCTTGAAATCAGTTGTCACGTACATTAAAATGTTGCCGTGTCAAAAAACAATTGTATCTTGGGTAAAGAATCAGAACTCAAATAAGATCTTGAGTGATGGAAAGTTATTCCAAGGTGGATGAATAAAGATTCATCCACCCTACGATACTTTTGATACCGTCGCTTACCTGACTCAGCCAAGGAATTGTACCATGCATCGACTAACAATATTTCTCTTTCTAATACTCATCCCTCTCTCCACCGAATCAGCAGAGCCTATCAATGTTGTCTGGATTGTTATTGAAGATGCTTCGGCACATATTGGTTGTTATGGAGAAACGGCCATCAAGACTCCGGTCATGGATCAGATGGCACGTGAGGGCATCCGCTGCACTAGTGCTTTTGTGACGGCCCCGGTCTGCTCGCCTAGTCGTTCTGCCATGGTGAGCGGCATGTATCAAATGACGCTGGGTGCCCATAACCACCGGAGCCAGATCGAAAAAGGGAAGGGTGGCGGCAATCAACTCTACTTCGACAGTTACCAAGTGCCTGCGCCGATCAAGCTCATCCCGCAACTCTTTGCCGAGGCGGGTTACTATGTGACCAACAAAAGTAAGACCGACTACAACTTCGTTCCGGTAGAAAACCTGTATCATGGGAATGACTGGAAAAAGGCCCGGCCTGATCAGCCGATCTTCGCACAAATTCAATTGCACGGCGGTAAGAATCGCAAGGCCACGAAGCACGTCGAGCCTGCCGATGTTACGCTTCCACCTTACTATCCCGACGATCCAACCATTCGCCAAGATTGGGCAAAATACCTTGACTCCTGGGTGCATACAGACATAGAAGTGGGCCAGATTCTAGACGAACTGAAGGTCGCAGGTCGCCTTGATTCAACGGCCATCTTTCTGTGGACTGACCATGGCATCAGTCATCTACGAGGCAAGCAGTATCTGTATGAGGAAGGAATCCATGTGCCGATGATTGTTCGGCTTCCAGGGAAAGCCAAAGCTGATACAGTCCGCGAAGATCTGATCGAGCATATCGACGTTGCCGCGGCATCTCTCGCACTGGCTGGCATTGCGATTCCAGATCATGTGCAAGGGCAAGACTTTCTAGCTGCGGATCACAGCCCACGTCAATTCATCTTCACCGGTCGTGATCGCTGTGATGAAACCGTTGATATTATCCGTGGCGTCCGCGATGAGCGTTATAAGTACATCCGCAATTTCATGTCGCATGTCTCACATACTCAACCGAGTCAATACAAAGATGGAAAGACAATCCTGCAGACGATGAGATCTTTGCATGCTGCTGGCAAACTGACGGATGTTCAGGCCCGGCCTTTCTTACCCAGCCGACCACCTGAAGAACTGTACGACCTGCAAAACGATCCCCATGAGTTAGTCAACTTGGCAACAGTGCCAGAATACAACCAGCGTTTAGCGACGATGCGTAAAGCGCTCTATCATCGCATGCTAAAAGAACGTGACATGGGACTCGTGCCAGAGCCAATTCTCGAAGACATAGGACGTGAAGCAGGCAGCAAGTATGATGCCTTTAAATCTGGAGAGTACCGTGAGCAGACCAAACGGTTAATTGCAGTGATTACCGCTGGAGAAGCCAACGATTCAGCAGCATTACTTAAATTTGCGAACTCCGCAGATCCATCAACTCGATACTGGGCGGCAGTTTGGCTGGGAGTCAACAACACCGGCAAACGTGTTCTCCAAAAGATGATCACCGATGACGTTCCAGCAGTTCGAATTGCGGCCGCTCAGGCGTTGGTAAAACTAGGAGACCAATCACAACTCAACCTTCTGGTCGATCACATTGACGACCCGAACTTACTAGTCGGCATGTATGCCCTTCGCGCCATTGAAGAACTCGGCGATGCTGGCAAGGTGCATAAATCAAAAATCGCGGCGGCCCAGGATTCCCCCTACGAGTTTTCCCGACGTATTGCACGTCGCCTAACCAATAAGTGGAAGTAGTCGTGTACATTAAAATGTTGCCGTGTCTATAGATCGAAGATCAATTAATCCTTGGGTGGACATGTTACCAGCTTCACACTGGCAAGATGCCAGTGGCACACCAAAATACTTTTCGGTTTGTCCGTGTCACCAGGCGGCAATACATTTCATTTGCAATGGCCTGACATAACAGGTACGCTTTTGCATAACTGCAATTCTCCATTTACCGGAAAAACGGACAATGAAGTGGCTGCCTAAATTACGATTTAGTATGCGAACGTTATTTATTATCGTCACCCTCATGGGGCTAGTGCTGGTGCCGCTGATCGTGAAGCTTTATCAAGTCAGGCAGCAGCGGCTTGCGGTCGAGTGGTTTCGGGCAAATGACCACGATGTTGTATATGACTATCAAGTAGGCGAAGACGGGTGGCGTGTTCAAGGTGCCCCGACGGACAATGTAGGGTTAAGAGATACTCTCGGCACGGATTTTGTGGATGAGGTTGTTGAGGTTCATATTACAGATCCTACGGTCACTGATATTTCGAAATTATCGCAACTGCAATCTCTTGAACATGTTGTTCTAAAAGATCCTCAGAATGCTGATTTATCTAAGCTAGGTTCACTCAAGAAGCTTGATTCTCTTTCTATCAGCTTTTCCTCGAAGAAGAGTTTTACGGCAAAGAATATTGCAGATTTATCGAAACTAGCCTGCCCAATAGCTATTCGGATTTCAGGCCCATTGATTGATGATTTAACACCAATTCAACAATTGAACAATGTTTATGTCCTCGGAATTTATGCCCCTAATGTCACGGACCTCTCACCTCTGATCCACATCAAGTCGATTCAAAGATTATTTATCTCGGGTACTTCGGTGAAAGACATTTCACCACTGTCCTATCTAACCAGCCTAAAACATCTCGGCCTTCATGATATCCAAAACATTGATATTTCACCGTTATCTGATCTCACGCAACTTCGATACCTGTTCCTTGATGACCCGAATATCACCGATCTCACTCCTTTGGCCAAGCTAATCAATCTGCAAGAGTTAAGGCTTGACACCTCAAAGGTAATCGACCTTTCTCCGTTAAAAAACCTCGCTAAACTTCAAGCATTGCGAATTGAAGGGCCGGACGTCACAGACCTGACGCCCCTGGCAAATCTACTCAATCTGCGATACTTAACGCTTGCCCCCCTGAATGCCAAAGATCTTTCTCCGCTGGCGAATCTTACGAACCTGAAAGGATTGCGGATTGAAGGTCCGAATGTCATGGACCTTACGCCGCTGGCCAAGTTCATCAATCTACTAGCCTTAACGCTTGACACCCCAGTGGCAAAAGAACTGGCACCGCTGGAGAATCTTGTCAATATTGAGAGATTGTGTCTTGTATGTCCGAATGTCACGGATATCACAGTCTTGGCCAAGCTGATCAAACTGCGAATCTTATCGTTTGACACCCTCAACGCGAATAACCTTTCTTCAATAGAAAACCTTGCGAACCTTGAAGAGCTGTGGATTTATAGTTCGAACGTCACCGATCTTACGCCCTTGGCCAAGCTAACCAATTTACGAGAGTTAGAGATTAACGCCGTTATGGTAAAAGATTTTTCTCCGTTGCTTCAACTTTCTAATCTCGATGAATTATCGATATTTGACATGAAATATCAAAAAATTGAGATCAACAAAATTAAAAATGCATTGCCTAATTGTAAGGTTAAACCATACAAGTCATCCGGTTTCAATAGAATGTTTCGATTGTCAATGAACGGACCCTTTTTGAATCGTTGGCCGCAGCAATCTATTTCTTATGCATTGGTCGTGTAGGATGGATCGATTGCTGGAGAAGCCTAGGCCGGTGATGATTGACACAACACAATCAGATGGATGGCGGTAACGCGTTCGTGTTTCGATTGAATCAACAGGTGGTCAGCGCTACAATCGATTGCAGGATATTTTGTTAGAGACCATCCAGCCTACATTTCTCTACCTAACTAGTTGATTAGCCATACAAATAGATTTGCATACCATTTAGTGATTTGCTATACTGTCTTCTTGTGGGTATTTATAGTTATCATATTCGGTTTTAATAAATGAATAACAGACATTCGTTTGCTCTACTGCTTCTTCTATGCTGCTTGTTTTTCTCTCCTCACCAGGTTTCTGCCAGACCCTGGACAGATTCTAACGGCAACAGGATCGATGCGAAATTTGTTCGATACAATAATGGCCAAGTGACATTATTAACGAAAAGCGGCAAACGCCACACACTTCCTATCACAAAATTAAGTCTTCAGGATCAAGAGTATATAAAAGAAGTTAATACATCACTAGGGATTCGAGACTGGACAGATTCTAATGGTCAACAATTTACTGCTAAGTTTATCAGGATTCAAGGCACTACGGTCTATTTAGTAAACGAAGGAAAGACACAAGAATTCGAGTTCTCGAAGTTTTCAGATGCTGAGCAACAGTGGATTCGCGCTCGTACTGTTGAACTAGGTGTTGATACACAATTACCAGAAATCAATAACACCAAAACAAATAGAATCACTGAACTTGAAGAGCGTCCTAAAATCTCTGAGAATTCAAGATTAATCATAAACAATGAAATAAAAACGGATATCAATAATGAAACACCTCGGAGACGAATTTGGACTGATCGTGCTGGGAACCGAATGGAAGCGTATTTTGTAAATATTCTAGAAAACAGTATTGTTCAAATAAAAATTGGCTCAACAACTGTGGAACGCCATGTATCCAGATTATCAGATGATGATCGTGACTATCTCAGATCACATCTCAAGGATGACCCGCGTCTTAAATTCGTTCCATTGAAAGTTGTTCATCTGAATTCGTCAACTGAAATAAATTCCGAGGTTCTCCGGAATTCAAATTCTACAATAGAAAACACTGAACAAAGTTTTGCTAAATTTGAAAATGCTATCAAGCGTTGCCAAACATGCGGAGAATATTTTGGCTCAGATCGTAATGGCAGTGGGGATTGTTCTAGGTGCAGGGATCTGAAATCACAAAATATTGAAATCGAAGTTGTTTTTCACAAAGAAATATATAAGAACTGCCAAACTTGCGGCAAGCAGCTAACCACAGATAATCAACTCTCAGGAGAATGTTACCGATGTAGGGATCATCGATATGGAAGCTACATCAAACCCTACACTGAATCCCTTAAAAAGTACAGCTTTCTAATACTCTTAATTGCTACAGGGCTGGGACGGCTCTTTTGGCCTCGTAGTTCTGAAAGCTAACTCAGACGAACTCTTTAATAATGCTTCACCATGATCAAGTCGTGTAGGATGGCTGGTCTCCAACAAAAGATTCACCCATCTCGAATATTCATCACAAAGAACTAGTTCGATCAAAAAGAGACGCTCGGCTGCCATCCATCTGTTTATCCGGGCATCAATCATCAGCGGTGAATGCTTCTGCCAAAGAATTGCCCATTATTTCGTGAT
>NVWB01000147.1 GCA_002733575.1 Blastopirellula sp.
CGCAGTTGATTGCGTAAGAATCTTTGATTGAGATGCTGTTGTATTGGGTTAAGCACAAACTGGTTCATGATGCTGCCCTAGCCAGTTAAGGGTTTCACGTTCTGCGGCCAGTTCGTCCCAGTCGATCACCTGAGTTTTCGATAACTCCTGATCATCAATGGGCTCTTCTAAGAAGAAGCCCAAGTGTTTAATCGTAGACACCGTTTCTCCAGTGCTTTGAGCAACAAGGCGATTTAGTTCATTTTGTTTCATGGGTAGAATCTCCAAATGAGTGAGGTCACAAAAAAAGCCCCAAACCGACAGCGGGGTTGCTGTGAGTCTGGGGCTTAGGATTTAGTTTTTAAAAGAGGTTTTGTGTGTTAGTAGTCTTCAGGTAACATAACCGTGGTGGCAGATCGATCCGCTTCGGTGATGATCCAGAAGGTGATGCCTTCAGCGGTGTTGTAGACTGAGAAGATGCGGTCACCTGATACCAGAGCGTCATCATTGACTCTTCGATCCTCAGAGCAACAATCTCCCCAGTCGCCGCTTAGGTGGCGAGAAATCGCGTTCTGGATTTCTTCTGGGGGAACAGTCCGAACCGCATTGGCAGTTCCGACAATAGTCCCTGGCGAAAACTTGTTCGTTTGAGTGGATGACATAAGTCTCCTTTTAAAATGTAGTTTTAGAATTGGCAAGTTGCGAAATCTGCTTAAGCCAGGATACGATCTCTGCTTGCGGATCACTTTCCTGAAGCAGAGCGGTGGTCATCTACTCGACCGCCTTGGTATTGAGCCATTGCTTGGCCCGATTCGCCATCCGGCTTCTGGCTCGATGAGATAACTGCTCCCAAGAGATGTCGGGTGAGTTCTTTAAGAAGTAAGCTTGAGCGGCCTGTTCTGCCACGGAACTGAAACTGTCAATCGAGATTCTAATCCCTTGAGCGGCAAATATGGCCTGGGGATGCAGATAGTTCTCCAGAGAGCGTTTCTGAGTAATCGCAGCAATGCAGTTCATTCGCCGGTTAACGACTGCCGCCGCTTTCTCCCGTTGTCCGGTCTCCGGCGGAAACTCATGGTCATGTAAGTGTTATGTTATGCACAACATAACAAGTGAAATTCTGGCACCTTGAGCGGTTCTAACCGATGTGACCAAGCTGGAACATGGCCTCCACCAAATGGAATGAAGACAACCCTTCCTTCCGCTTCCATCGCTGAGATATCCAGCAAGCTCGGATTAGCAAAATGAAGGGTTCTGGAAATCCGCCTAAGAAACTCAACGTCATTCGATCCTTCGACGACAAGTAATACCTGAACACGATTTAGGCTTAACAGTAGATAATTTCTGATTGATGCTCTACCTCCAAAAGAGTGTGGGAAATGAGTCAGAAGCCAACTCAAGATAAGAATGCCTGGGCAAAAGGATTTGCCTAAGCCATGAAAGAGAAGATATCCGTTTCGCCGCGAATAGCTAAGATTCATCTCAAGTATATTGACACGTTTTGGGCCAGAATTTAGGTGATGCAGATTGGGAAACGAGTGTATTTAAAGTAGAGAATTAGCCGATACGAATCTGGTAGTTCGTTCAGAATCTTGAGAAAATACATCCGTTATACGCGAACCCTTGTAGCCATGATTCATAGAATAGATCAGACCTTCCTCGGTTTCACGTTACGTTTTTTTGATTTTAACTTTTGTTGTCCGATTAATTTCTTGGCCACACCACGAGCGATCAAGCGTAGCATGCTATACAAGGGTGTCCCTGGAATAACCGGACCATTGTTTCTCTTAGATTTTGATTTCATATTATTATTTTCCTCATAACGTAAAGTTTATCCTGAGAAGATTTCAAGATAAAATGAATTGATTTAGAAAGGTAGCGAAAATCCAGATCCGTTTCAAAGATGGTAAAACACCATCCTCCGATTTCTGTATATAAGCAAAAAAATCACCCTGAAAAGATTTCAGGGTGATTGAGAGTAAGGACACAAAAACCAATGTTACTACAGTTCAGGTGGCTGATAGTTATCTAACATCTGAAACTGATAGCGTTTGTTCTTGTGTCGACGAAGCTTCTTATAATCCTCAGGGGGCTCATTTAAAAAAATGTACGGGTCAGTAAGCCCAAGCTCTTTCATTTTTGCCTCAAGCTTGAGAGCTTTATATACTGCAGTAGCAGTAGGCTTTTCTTCGATTGCATTCGCAATCTGCTTATGCGTGAGACCTTTCTGTACAAGTTGCACAGATTCTTTACGAATTCGTTCACGCTGAGTCGGATCAAAGAGATCTATCGTCAATTCTCGAGTGAGGACATTGTTCAAGCTCGGCTCAAATTGGGCATCTGGAACAATACCCATTAGGTTGAGCTTTACTTTGGCACGAGGGAGCAGGTTGCCTCCATCACACAGGCGTACCAAGTAAATGTAAACCTCAGGCACGATAAAGTTTAATAGATCAGCCATCTCTGTCGAATGAATCGACAAATCCAAAAGCTGTTCATCAAACAATGCCTTGAGTTCATTCACATTCGTAGGGAGATCAAGTTCGTTAGTACTAGAATGTTCTAGTGACTGACGTTCCATTGCAAGAGCTTGCTCCTCCTTTTCAAGTTGGTCCAATTGCTCAACAATCATTTTTCGAGCACCAAATTGACGAAGTGAACTTTCTAGATTTTCTTTGTCTCGCAGAAACAACTTTTCTTTGAGTTGAAATTCTTTCCACTTCTGATCTCGGTCACCGTTGAGCTCAGGTCCCCAACCTCGCACCATCTGAGCAAACTGTTCGTCGAAGCCCTCAAGAGCATACAGATCATGTTGAACTGCATCGACTGTCAATTGAGTCATTTTGGCTCCATTGAAACCGATTGAATTCCAACATTTCCATTCACGAGCGCCCGAGCACATCAGATTCTCTTTGATACCGTTCCCGCCTCGAATCATATGTCGGCCACAATAGTAACAACGAGCATGCTGAGATGGGAATTGGGTGCGAGAGCGTGGGACTCGATAACGAGGATCCTTTCCATTAACGGACTTGCGACCACGATTAGAATTATTGGCAACCAGGGCGGCATTTAACTCATCAAATGTTGCCGCATCCAAATGGGCTAAATGAGGACAAGGATAGTAATTCGGCCCAGCCTTGTTTTTTTCGGATTTACGATGACCAGTTTCATGATGCTTTACCGTGTGACGAGAGCCTCGGGCAGGCATTCCCTTTAACAAAGTATTCGCATAGAAACTACGAAGATATTTACCATCCCATTCTTCACGGGTTCGGCAATACTTCCCAACAGGAAATCCTTTTTCATTGAAAACATCTGCTACTGTCGAGCAATTCAATGTACGCAGTAACAATTCGGCACCTTGCTGAATTACCTCCGTAGCGGATTCAATCTTTTCCCATTCGTCGTAGGTTTTCGCTCCTTCAGGCTTTAGGTAACCGGAGATTTCACGAGCGGTAGCCCCACCATGTTTTACGAAGCGATTCATTAACTTCTTTTTCAGTCGCTTGGACGTATGGGCATTATGTCCGACATGATCACGACAAGCAGAGATTAGTTCTTCCTCCCAAGTCTCATTAATCGTGTCAAGGCAATCATTGGGGGCAATACAACGTATCCCATGGTCTACTGCAATTCCCCAAAGATCCACTGCCTTTGTGCCACGAACTAAGCGTCCTGCATCTTCCATCACAAAAAAGTCAAGCTCTCCTTTTCGGAGCATCTTTTCGATCTTTGCCAATTCGGGACGGTCTAGTTGCTCCCCTTTGCCTATCGTTGAGATGATAAAGAATTCAACTGGGCCATCATAAATCTCCGCAATCTCCTCTTTGGCATGGTCAATTTGATCTTCAAGACTAGCCTCTTTTTGAGAGGCACAACCACTAATACGAGCCGCAATGCCCGCAAATAGTGTATGTCCGTTGCGTGGATAAACTTTTTTATCGTTTCGATGTATCATCGTTAAGCCTCATAGAATTGAGGCTTCCACATATGCCTTAAGCTAGTCTCGATCAACGTAGAGAATTCGAGGTTCTCGGTAGTTCTTGACCAGTTTTCGTTTGTCTCAGTGAGACAAATCAGGTGATAATAGGTGAGAATCCGTGATAACAAATGAACATAAGTGATAAACAACAACTCCTTTCACTCTAACGACTTATGTCCGTAACGTCATGTTATTTAAAGACTTACGAAAACACAGAATGTGAATCCTGTCCTCTCCGCTAATGTTTACGGCATTTAAAAATCGTCACGCTAAGTTGTTTCAGATAAACAACTTAGCGTTTTCTTTGCGCTGTTAGCCAAACCTCCTGGTGCACATTTGGTGCACAACACGTGCACCAGTGGGTGCAATATGGCTTCTTCAAGCAAACGACCGTCCCGCCGAAAACGTGTGGGCAAAGTTTCTTACTACTCGCATCATAATGGATGGTGGGTTTATTACTCAGAGAATGGAGAGAAGGTCCGTCGACGAGTAGCGGATGATGAAAAGACGGCCGCTCAGGTTGCTGCTCAGATCAATGGGCATTTGATGACTCAGGCTCCGACTTTCTTCTCATTTCAACCAATTACCATCTTCAACCTGCAAAAAGAGTTCATTGATCACCATGAACATGTGCTTCGATCCTCGCTGGCAACAGTCAAGCGATATCGTACCGCTACCCAGCATTTGGTTACTTTTAGCCAAGTTGGTCAAAGTGACACTTTTGCTCACGAATTAAATGCAGATGAGTTCGTACGCTACATACGTTCGATCCAAGTCTCACCCAACGGCCATAAAAACGCTCGTTGTCGACCGCTTCGAGACAAAGGTGTTCGGTACATTCTGGACTGTTGTCGGTCCATGTTTAACTTTGCTGCCAAAAAACGGCATCTGCCACCTTATGCAGATAGTCCCTTTCTGGGGCTCGGAGGAAAGCGATTCAAAATCGAAGATGCGAAACGCATCTTTGTATTTGACGAACAGACGGAACTGACATTCCTCAAAGGGGCCAATTGGTGGTCTTTTCCAATTTTCTTCACTCTAGCAAAGTTAGGCGTACGTCCTGGAGAGCTTACACACATATTGATTGAGGAAGTCGATCTAGATTCCGGATGGATTCACATCCGTAATAAAGTTGAACTGGGCTGGCGAATTAAAACTGGTGCCGAACGGTCAATTCCGATCCCTCCTGAACTTGTTGCAGTGCTTCGTCGTGTGATGAATGGTCGTACCAAAGGCCCTGTATTTATTCGTCATCAGTATCTTCCAGATGAATCAAGTTTGGGAAACGTCGGGCTTAATCGACTCTGTGAAACAGTTCAAGCCCGAACGAACACTGCACAATTGGATTCTGAGGAGATTCTAACTCGTGAACAGCTTGCCAAGATCCAACGCGGGGTTTGGCGTGATTTGGCAGTTAGTTTCGCCACTGGTATTATTGGAAATCGAAATGGTCAAACCGTATTGAAAAAGTGA
>NVWB01000032.1 GCA_002733575.1 Blastopirellula sp.
CCATCCGGGGCTTTGAGGTTTCGTGGCTCTTTTTCCAGGGGATAAATCCCCTGGCTACACGATTTCGTCCCTTTCGGGACTAAAAATAATTTCAATCTGTCGCATTATCTAGCCTGAAGAGACTAGAAAGAACCTGACAGTAATTTCCCCCACTCATCGATGAATACTCGGGTATGCGATCTTTAGAAAGGCACTAGAAAAACAGTTCGCACATTTATGTTGTGAGCAGTCTGAATCCATGCTACGATTTCAAGCATATACTACGCACTCACATCAGGCCCCTTTGCTCCATGAAATATCTCCCCAAATTCCGCTTTAGCGTCCGCACGTTGATGATCATCACGGCGCTGCTTGGCGTAGGGTTTGGGTATTTGGGTTTGAAAATGCGCCGGGCTCAGAAGCAGCGGGAAGTGGTTGCTTGGATTGAGGAGCACGGAGGTGGTGTCATGTTTCATTATCAGTCAGGTGAAGATGGCACATTGGATTTAACTGGCGTTCACCCTCAGCCAATGTGGTATCATCAGATTTTTGGTCAAGATTACTTTGAAACAATCCGTGGAGTGGGCATCCAAGATTCTGACGTGACGGACATTTCGCCGATCTCTCAATTGCATGAGTTAGAAGACTTTGGCCTGCTTCGTACTAAGGTGACCGATCTTTCACCGCTAAGTCAGCTCGAAAAACTTCAACGAGTTTCAGTGCCATATTCCTTAGTATCTGATCTTTCTCCTTTGTCCGGGCGAGACAGTCTTCGGGAGTTGAATCTCACTGTCTCCAAAATCAAGGACTTATCGCCCTTATCTGAACTCACTGGTCTTGAGAGTTTAATTCTCGCAGGAACTGAAGTCTCAGATATCCAAGCCCTAGCAGGCCTGAAGAATTTAATACTTGTAGACCTCTCTTTCACAAAGGTTACAGATATCACACCTTTATTGAAACTAAAAAACCTTAAAACTTGCGTGCTATTGAATACAAAAGTTTCTGATGATCAAATTAAACTACTCCGCGAAAAACTTCCCGAGTGTGTTATTGTTGGTCGATATGAAGAGGGTTCATTTCTTCCAGCATTGGCAAAGTAATCGTACTGGAATTAATTCCCATGAAATACCTCCCCAAATTCCGCTTTAGTGTCCGCACGTTGATGATCATCACGGCGCTGCTTTGTGTAGGGTTTGGGTATCTCGGCTTGAAGATGCGTCGGGCTCAGAAGCAGCGGGAAGTGGTTGCTTGGGTGCAAGAGCATCGAGGATTTGTAAATCATTCATACAACTACAATGATGAAGGAGTGTCCAATGGCTTCATGTCCCCTGTTCCTTTGTGGCTTCAAAATCGAGGAGGGGAAGATTTCTTTTTTGCAGTTGCAGGAGTATATCTTTCTGGAGGATTTAATTCTGATCTCACCGATATTTCCCCGCTTTCACAGTTCAAGTATTTAAAAGTAGTAGACATACAAAACACACAAGTGACCGACCTTACTCCTCTGGCCCACCATTCAAAGATAATAAAGCTCAATCTTGCTGGAACACCAGTGACAGATCTTTCTCCGCTATTGGGTATGAATAGTCTGCGGTATCTTGATCTATATAAATCCAATGTTCCAAAAGAGGAAATTGCCCGGATTCAAATGGTATTGCCAAATTGTGAAATAAATGTTCGTAGCCATCTATTAAGTCGCAAATGATAGAAAACACTAAATTACACACCCTCAGTAGGTGGAATTCCGCCATGAAATACCTCCCCAAATTCCGCTTTAGCGTCCGCACGTTGATGATCATCACGGCGATGCTTGGCGTTGGGTTTGGCTATCTCGGTTTGAGGATGCGCCGGGCCCAGAAGCAGCGGGAAGTGGTTGCCTGGGTGCAAGAGCATCGAGGCTCGGTGGAGTATTCATTTAGACGCGGTAGAAAACTATTCCATATAGGGGAAATTTTTGGTTCATATGTACCCTTTGTAGATTTTGGAAAGTCACCTGTGCCTGAGTGGCTGCTCAATCTATTTGGTGTTGATTTCTTTCATTCCGTAACCGTAGTTGATTTCCCCCTTAATGATGACATTGCCGATCTCGCCCCACTTGCTTCTCTGACCGACCTAAAAAAAATCTGGATTCCTTTTTCTAATGTTACAGACCTTTCGTCAATCGCACATCTGACACAAATAGAAGAATTGAGTCTTTCTGGATCATCCGTGACAGATCTTTCACCGCTTGAAAATTTCAAACACCTTAAAGAGCTTGTCCTAAACGCTACTGAAGTTGAGAGTCTAGAGCCACTCTTCAAACTAAAACGATTGTCACGTGTATATCTTTGGGGAACGAAAGTTTCCAAGGAAGAAGTCAGCAGATTGCAAAAGGCTTTACCGGATTGCGAGATAGGTGGATATAAAGATTATCCCTAACGCTTACCCCAACGAAGCGCTCTCTTATCTTGCGTCACAATCGCCTGCATGTCGGAGCTTAGAGAATAGTATTTTGAGGGACGGATTGATACTCAAGTTGATCAGGATGTTCTGATTTGGTACGATCATTAGCTGGCTCAGTATTAACACTAGCCCAATCCAATCGTTACTGAGACCTCTTGCAAAGTGTTTTTTCCCTTTACTGGAGTTCAAGATGTATTTTAATTATTCGTTCTCGATTGTAATTTTCTCTCTTTTTCTAAGCTTATTAAATAACGCGAGTTCACAAGCAGAGGATTGGAGCCGATTCCGTGGTCCTAATGGATCGGGTGTCAGTCTCGAATCGACGGATGTTCCAACGAGTTGGAGCCCGAGTGAAAATTTACGATGGAAGACTCAGTTGCCTGGCTCTGGTGTCTCTAGCCCAATTGTCGTGGGAGATCGTGTCTTCGTAACTTGCTACTCAGGGTACGGTCTTAATCGTGAGAATCCGGGAGAGATCAAAAATCTAAAACGCCATCTTGTGTGTATCGACCGGAAATCGGGTAAGAAGCGATGGGGAAAAATTGTAGACGTAACTCTTCCCGAAGATCCTTACTCTGGAATTGGGGTTACCGCACATGGTTACGCCTCGCATACCCCGGTCTCAGACGGACAGCACGTGTTTGTATTCTTCGGAAAATCTGGGGTGATCGCTTATGACATGGACGGGAATCAACTTTGGCAAAAAAGTGTAGGTACAGAATCTGATCCGCGTAAGTGGGGATCATCATCGAGCCCAATTCTTCAAGGCAACAAGCTGATCATCACGGCAGCTGCTGAAAGTCAGTCTATTGTAGCTTTGGATAAAGCGAGTGGCGATGAACTCTGGCGTCAGGAAGCCACAAGTTTAGATAACTCTTGGAGTACTCCGATTCTTGTTACAACCAAGGCGGGGCGTATAGAACTAGTTTTAAACGTGGCTGGTGAAGTTTGGGGGCTTAACCCTGAAACCGGGAAGCTCATCTGGTACTGCTCCACGTCAGACGCAGACCAAGCACAATCGAGTGCCGTCGTAGACAGCCAGAGAGTCGTTTATACCATCTCTGGCCGAGGTGGCGCATCAGCGGCGATCAAAGTTGGCGGAAAGGGAGATGTGTCAGATACGCACCTTGCTTGGACTGGCCGAGAGACTTCAAGATTTGGATCTCCGATTTTGCATAAGGGAAAACTCTATCTAGTAGCCAGCGGAGTTGTGAGTTCTATTGATGTGAAATCCGGCGAGCGTAGTTCACAAATTCGACTTGAATCAGAGTCTGAAGGAGAGGAAAGCTCTGGCGGTGGTCGATCCAGAGGAGGTCGCGGCGGGTTTGGTTCACTCGATTATGCGTCTCCAGTGATTTCAGGTGAAAATTTATTCTACCTTAAGAGCACAGGAGAAATGTTTGTCTTCAAAATTTCGGACAAACTGGAACAGATTGCGGTCAACAAAGTTTCGGACGAAACCGAATCGTTTGGTGGTACTCCAGCGATCAGTAATAACCAACTATTTATTCGATCTAACAAGCATCTTTACTGTGTGGGAACTGAATAGCGTTTAGACAGATGCCGCTTGTCGTGTGCGTTGAGCCTTATCGGTGTTTGTCTGAAACCGATTTTAATGTGCATGACAAGCTTGGCAGCTACTCACAATTGCCAATAGGCTTGCCGGAGCGACTGTTGCAGATGCCACATTGAACGCATGCCCTGGCTGTTCAAGTGTGGCATTGTGACACTGGCTACAACATTGCAAATCTGACAGGTTACCAGCGTGAGCCAACTGCCGAGTGGTTGAAACAAATTGGACCGTAGAGCTTGGCAGTTCGAGATTGCTTTGCTTGCCACTGGTCACGCACGCTAGAGATAAAGGTAGCGACAGCAATCGCTGTTCTGCCAGCTTTTGTGTCTCCGATGTTCCTACAGGCGAAGAGGGTATTTGCGAAGAAAACGTACTGGAAGAATTTCCCCAGTATCCCACGCAAAATAAAACCAGGATAGAAGCTGCGAGAACCGTTAACGGTTTCAAATACTGATTTGTTTTTGTCTTAGTAACAACAGCAGGAGAAGTTTCCCACTGTGTCGATTGCTGATCCCAAAAGGCCCCTTGGTAAACGGGCAAATCAGAACTCATTTCAGCAGGCAAAGATTCTTCCAAGACTTCGGTCGCAGGTCGAAAGGCTTCCGCCAGTGTTCGGCACTCATGACAACATTGAAGATGACGTTCGGTCGGCTGGTCAATGCAGGCATCGCCTGTGGGAAATGGCCCACGAGTCAACGTGTCGAATACATCATCACAAGTGCAATGAAGGGTTGTGGTTTTATTAAACGTCATTTGGAATCTCCTGCGCCAATTCTGCTTGGCTTTGGAACTGGTCTCGTTCAATGAATTCGGTTAAGTGGATCAACCCTTGGCGAACTCTCGCTTTTGCGGCAGGCAAACTACAGCCAACCAAGTCTGCTATTTCTTTGAATTTCATCTGGCCAAAAAATCGTAACTTGACGGCTTCCGCTTGCAAATCGCTCAATTGATCTAACAGCAAACGAACATGCTCATGATCTTCTTTACAAGTAAGTTGTTCCAATGCAGAAAGTTCATTCGATGAAATCTGTTCGATCAACTTTTGGGAACGACTGCCCGTGTTGTTGAGTTTAATTCTGCGAGATGATTGCTCGTAGGCCCGATGACAGGCATTTTTTAGAATCGTCCACAGCCAGGTGCGAAAACTATAACGCGAGTCATACGTGTTGAGCCAACGGAATGCGTTCAAGAAGGTCTCTTGCACTACGTCTTCTGCCAATTGTGGATGCCCTAGTTGCTGATTGGCCAACCGTAATAAGGCCTTGCGATAACGCTGCACAATCACAGCAAACTGCTCTCGCTGGCCAGACAATACGGCCTCGATAATTTCACCATCAGACGAATTGTGAAACGGATCATTCACAAGAAAATGCGTTCAAATAGCAGGAAGGAACATTACAGGGGGCAGGCAAGCGATACTCTCTATTTTCATTCGTAGGATAGATTGCGCCAACCTCTTATAGCGCAATCCGCAGAAAGAGATACTTGATATGGAAGAATTTTGGCGGATAGATGGTTTCAAACGTGGCAAAACCCAGGGCAAGAAATAAAAAAAGTCCACCACTGAATTCCTATAATAGTAACGTTATTGAGAAAAGGCAGACCCAGCTCGCCATTACGAAGGAAGCAATCCCCGCATCTCAATAGCATCTATAGGACAGTGTTGGACTTTTAAAAGTTGTGAGAGTCACTACTTAGAGCAATAACTCCTTCAACTTTAGATAGTATATGGAAGTAAAACCCCCATCCTACTTCCATGCCCTATTTATCGTAACTATTGCTATCATTGCTGATCCCTAAATAACCCGGGATACCAAAAGATTCCCTAGCTATCGCCAATTAGTCAGATTCTAACGGTTATACCGATTGATAAATGAACGTTCTCAGCAACGTATTTCTAACATTTCGTACCTAAGCACTGACTCACCCCCTCATAAGTGTTAGCATGGGCTGTATCAAAACCGATTGAGTTCCTCTTTCTTTCCAATTGGAAAAAGTCTCATGCAATTCAAATTGCCCATCTCCCACACGCGATTGCAACGAACTGGCGATGCCAAAGTTGTGATTATCGTCGTTGCTTCAATTTTTGCAGTGATGATGCTCGCCTGTGCCGGAGTTGCTGTGATTTTTCTTATCCCGGCTGTTGGTCAGGCTCGCACTGCTGCACGAAGAGCGCACTCACAAGGTAACATGACGAAAATTGGGCTCGCATTGCATAACTATCACGATACTTTTGGTTCATTCCCACCTGCTTATATCCCAGATGAAGATGGCAAGCCGATGCATTCGTGGAGGGTGTTAATCTTGCCTTTTATCGAGCAATCAAATTTATATGAGCAGTACAATTTTGATGAACCATGGGACAGCCCCAACAACCGTGCAATTGCCCAGAGAATGCCAGATATCTATCGGAATCCAAGTAGTGATGATGCCACTATGAAACAAAACGTTACTACCTACCAAGCGGTGGAAGGAAAGAATGCCGGCTTCGATGGATCGACATCACTAAAATTTAGAAATTTTGTAGATGGTACTTCGAATAGCGTCTTAGTGATTGAAAATTATGATCGCCCTGTTCTTTGGACTCAGCCTAGTGATACTTCGATTCAAGCGTTTGCATCAGGCAAACCGTTTAATGGATCACCTACCGGTGGAATCAACGCATTGTTTGGCGATGCATCAATTCACCACATTGATCAAACAACCGGCTCACAACAGTTAAAAGATATGGCGATACGGAATGATGGTAAGCCGGGGTAGTTATCTGGCTTGGGAATTATCGACCACAATATCTTAGCCCTGGTGCCAGGGTGCCATGCTTTTTGCCGTTTAGGCATAAGCATGCTTTGGACCAGAAAAATGGTCTGGAATCAAGTTTGATTGTAGAGAACTGGAAGTGCCAGAACCGATTTTTGTTTGATAGATAGTTTGCATTAGTTGTTGTTACATCATTATGAGTTCCTAAACATGCTTACGCGAAAGCGCGAAAAGCATGGCACCCAGAGTATTATTTTGTGGCTGACAGAATGTTGATTCAACCAAACAGCAACACCCGAACCCAACCCAGCGGAACTTCCGGTTCGCCCTGGTCATCCAATTATTGGTGCATCACCACCAATTAATGTTGAGACCCAATCGGTCTCGGGCTATGCTGGGGTGATGTGTTTGCTACGCGATGCGGCTTGGTTCTTTTTTTGATTTGCGATCTCTCTTCATGCTGTTCATCTACCCAACTGCCGAACGACCTTTTCGCTTGAGCCTTGTATGGTGGTCGACTGATTAAGCGCCAGCCTTAGTTTTCAATCAAGCCGGATAAACTTTCGATCGGGTTGAAAATTCCAGGGGGTAAAATTTTAAAAAATTTACTTAGTCTTGTGGTTCATCCATCTTAATTGCCATTAACCTACTGCAATCGCTTACACGGTGTTGGCATTGCCTTCTGAAGGGTGGTATAATGTGGCGGCTGTGTAATTTCTAATCTCCTCTATTTTAAGTGGCGAAACAATGTCCGATAGCGTCAATTTGATTAGCATCCGACTACAGTGTGATGGATGCAATTCCCCTATGTTTGTTCTTGAATCGATGTTTTCTGGTTACCCTCTAGGTCTCATTGCATGTGATTCTTGCGGTCATCAACACCGAGTAAAGGATTTCATTCTCACTAAAGGATCTAGTACGCAGTTAGACAGTGAGGTGCATTCTGAATCATATAATTACAGTGGAGTCGATTACTCAATTTCAGTTATAAAAGAGGGAAGATTCTTTTTCGGCAAATGGCATTGCAATAGCTGTGGAGACGATGGGGGAAGCAGCAAGGAATGCCCTTCTATAAAAGATGCCGTTGATTACGCCAAGTTAAATGTTGGACCGCACCAGACTATGAAGCACGGATAAAATAATTCCAAAAAAAACATTCACCACCCAATCCACTAAACCAAACGGCATCGCCGGGTGGCACTGGCTATTTGCCAGTGAGAATCTCGTATCTACTCGAGCATTCAATACTTTGAGCCACAACGGACCAACTTGTGTTAAAATCTAAATGATCTCAGATCAAATGCTGCCCACACTGGCAGATAGCCAGTGGCACCCGGCGAATTAGTGTTTATTTTCTTCGTGCCTTAGAGCCTTTGTGGTTAAGCTCTTCCTGTCTTGGCGGCTTTGGGCCTTTGGGTGAGAAACCTTTTCGGCACTTCCAGGCGACTGGCAAGCAGCACACCCTACAAAATGCCTGGCGTGCCTTACATTTGTTTTGTAAATTGGACCAGAGCTATGGGGCAGTTTCGTGATAAATCATGCCGGTGCTTGAGACCTCTTGTCGACTGCGCCGACCCAGGTTGCGAGCAACCTGGGCTACCCGGGATTTGATTTCTACCGGGGGGAAAGGTTGTTGTTTTGACCAATTCAAAACGAGCAGATTGCCGATTTAACCGCGGTCATATATTTAACCAAAGGTTATGTTTCGGTCAAATCGGAATGATCAAAGATTTCCATGTGCCCTAACTCGTTTGAGACTGGGAGTTATGACAACGCAAAAAACTGACCAAGAATGAATCAACCGATGAAAACGGTCATCAAAACTTAACCATTGGTTAAGTCCGCCGCAGTAGAGGGGGTTTTCGGGAAATTTAACCAATGGATCATTTTGGTTGAATTGGCGTTTCCCTATTCATAAAAAAACCGACAGGCTTGGCAAAAGTGCGAGCCTGTCGGTTGGAGTTTTAAAGATTTTCTATCGGTCGATAGCGTCTCGTTTTAGCTAAGCTGGGCTTTGGCTTGGGCGATTACGTTTTCGGTGGTGATGCCGAATTTCTCGAACAGTTGTCCGGCAGGGGCACTGGCACCGAAGCCTGACATGCCGACGAATTTTCCGGTAAGGCCCAGGTATCGATCCCAGCACTGTTGGATACCGGCTTCGACTGCAACTCGGGCAGTGACATTCGCTGGTAAGACGCTGTTTTTGTATTCGTCGTCTTGTTGTTCAAACAGTTCTAAGCAAGGGAAACTAACGATGCGAACTTTAACGCCATCGGCAGTCAATTGATCGTAGGCTTGAACAATGAGATTCAGTTCGCTGCCGGATGCCATGAGGATGACCTCTGGCGTGCCTTCGCAATCGGCCAAGATGTAACCACCTTTGGCCGTGTTGCCAGCACAGGCAAACTTGTCTCGGCAAAGTGTCGGCAGGTTTTGACGTGTTAGCACGAATACCGAAGGACGATCTGCAAGTTGAACGGCGGCCTTGTAGCATTCTGCCACTTCATTGGCATCGCCAGGTCGGAAGACGGCCACATTAGGAATGGCACGAATCGCGGCTACATGCTCGACCGGTTGATGGGTTGGTCCATCTTCGCCTACGCCGATTGAATCGTGAGTGAAGATATACATCAAAGGGGTCTTCATGATGGCCGAAAGTCTTAGCGAAGGACGCAAGTAATCGCTGAAGACGAAGAAGGTCGCCACATAGGCACGTAGCCCACTTAGAACCATGCCGTTGCCGATGGCTGCCATGGCGTGTTCACGAATTCCGAAGTGGAAGTTTCTTCCGCTATATTCGCCAGGTAGGAACTCGCCTGCACCCTCGAATTTGAGGCCGGTAAGGTTCGATGGTTCTAGGTCGGCAGATCCACCTAGCATGTTGGGGACATTCTTGGCAATGGCATTCAAGACTTTTCCGCTGGAGACCCGAGATGCCATCCCTTTTTCGTCGGCTTCGAACTTAGGAATATCTTTGTCCCAGCCTGTCGGTAGTGCGCCAGATTGGATGAGTTTCCACTCGGCAGCCGCATCGGCATGTTTTATTTCAAAGTCGGCCAGCTGGGCTTCCCAAGAGATTCGGGCCTCATTGCCACGAACTCCTAAATTGTTGGCGAAGTGTTCGTAGACTTCGGTAGGAACTTCAAATTTGTCAAAGTCCCAACCATACACCGCTTTGGTGGCGTTGATTTCGTCATCGCCTAACGGAGAACCGTGAGCGCCGTGGGTGTTGGCTTTATTCGGGGCACCCCAGGCGATGATGCTTTTGACGATGATCAAAGTAGGCTTGTCGGTAGTTGCTTTGAACTGATCGACGGCCGCATTGATGGCATCGAGATCATTCGCATCGGCAACTTTGATGACGTTCCAACCGAGGGCAATAAATCGTGCGCCAACATCTTCAGAAAATGCGAGGTCGGTGTCGCCTTCGATGGTGATGTTGTTGTCGTCGTAAATCCAGCAGAGGTTCGACAGCTTCAAGTGACCTGCGATGGAAGCAGCTTCACAGGAAACACCTTCCATCATGTCGCCATCGCCGCAGAGAGCGTAGACATCRAAGTCAAAGAGTTCAAAACCAGGTCGRTTATARTTGGCCGCTTGCCAACGAGCCGCGATGGCCATGCCRACACTATTTGAGATTCCTTGGCCGAGTGGGCCAGTGGTGGTTTCAATTCCGGCCGCTTCGCCAAACTCAGGGTGACCAGCACAAGGGCTATCTAGTTGGCGGAAGTTGCGAATGTCATCAATGGTGATTGATGCTTCGTCAGAACCTTCGGATTTGCGAACATTGGTTAGATGCAAGATCGAGTAGAGCAGCATCGAAGCATGTCCACACGAGAGTACAAAACGGTCTCGTGAAGCCCAGTTCGGTGCGGTGGGATCGTATCGAAGATGATTGTTCCACAGGGTGTATGCCACAGGAGCCAACGCCATGGGTGTTCCAGGGTGGCCACTATTGGCCTGTTGCACGGCATCCATGGATAGAGTTCGGATTGCGTTGACGCATAATTGTTCGATACTGGTAGTAGATACGGACATTCTGTTTTTACTCTCTAAGTTTTCAAAATCGCTACGTTTATGTAATCTAAATTTAATCTTTGGTTTGGAAGTACCTTGCACACACTCTCCCCGTTGTGGAGGATGGGCAAAGAATAAGCTCATCATTCTACAGGTTAGGAATCGTGGTCGTCAACTTAATGGCGTTTGAAGAGCCATCCAAGTAGGAATTATTTGCTGCAAGGTGAAAAAAGCCGCCTTTATACTGCGTTTATCGTGTGGCAGATAATAAATTTTGCCCGTAGGGAGCCGAGGAAAGCTATTTATGTCAGAAATTAAAGTATTAGAACAACGTGTTGAGCGGCTAGAAGAGTTGATTTCTTATCTGGAAGAGACGGTGAGCGTACTGAATACGACCATCATTGAGCAGAGTTCTCAGTTAAGCCGAGTGCGTGAAAGTAGCTTGCAGTTGACCAGTCAACTCAAGTCATTACAAGCCTCGATGGAAGATGAGAGAACGGCCGAAGACGAACGACCGCCCCATTATTAATTTTCTATCGTGGGCAATGAAATGAGAAATGTTGAACCTTTGCCTAAGCCCTCAGACTCGACTTTGAGTTTGCTCCCTTGGATTTGAGCAATGCGATGAGCGAGTGCTAGGCCGATGCCTGTGCCTTCTGCCCTGGGGTTCAACTGTTGGAAGAGATCAAATATCTTTTCATGAAATTTAGGATCGATACCGATTCCGTTATCTTGGACATAGAGATATTTTTTGTTTCCTTCTTCTCGAATACCAATCTGAATTTCAGGATTTTCTGTTGCTCTATACTTCACAGCATTGTCAATGAAGTTATGGACGATTTGCTCCCAGCGAATGACATCTCCTTGAAACTTAGGAAGCTCTGACTCAAGGGTAACCATGACTTGAGATTGAGCGATCTGCCGTTGTAATAATTGCAGATTGCTTTGCACGAGTTCATCAAGATCAACCAGTTGATGAGGATGCTTGACTCTGCCGATTCTCGATAATTCCAGTAAGTCTTCCAGTAGAAATCTCATCTTGTTGACTGCGGTGGTTATTTCCTGGCAATCTTCTGCAACCGCACTTTCGTTCTCGTTGCGGATGTCTTTTTCCAGCATCCATATAAAACCATTAATGGTAACCAAAGGGCTTTTTAGTTCATGCGAAACGGTATAAGTAAAGCGTTCTAATTCATCATTCTTTTCTTCTAGTTTCTCGATCCACAGCTTCTGCTGCTCCTCAACTTGCTTTCTTTGAGTGATGTCCGTTGTCACTCCGATCATACGAAAAGGTTCCCCGTTTTCGTCACGAAGTGCTTGTCCTATTGCCTGGAACCAACGATAGGTACCATCCACATGAAGCATCCTGTTCTCTAAGACGTAGCTTTCATTCGTAGCCAAGTGTCTTTCTACTGTTTTCATATACTCTGCGCGATCATCGGGGTGCCACAGAGATCCAACTGTCTCATACGTGACAGAAAACGCATCGGGTTCGTACCCTAGCAGGGCAAACATCTGTTTCGACCAATAGACTTGGTTAGCTTTGATATCCCAATCCCAGATTCCATCGTTTGAAGTATCGTAGATCAGTTGTAATCGCTCTTCACTTTCGAGCAAAGATTTTTTGGCTGTCTCTTCCTCTGTGATATCTCTTGCGAAAGAAACAACTCCGATCAGATTGCCGTTCTTATCTTTTAAACACTCATTTCGCCAAGCGCAAATAATTCGACGACCGCTTTTCGTCATATTTTCATTGATATTGGTCTTGCCACCTGCTTCTTGTTCCACTTGATCCATGACAAGTTCTAAGCCTGGGAGCAGATCATCGGGTATTATCTTGAGAACTGATTTACCTATAATATCGTTTGGGGTGTAGCCAAAGATTTTTTCCGCAGCAGGGTTCCATTCCAGCACATTCCATTCTCGATTAAACAGGATCATGGCCAGGGGAGCCGCATCATGTATCAAGCGAATTCGATCATCGGCAGCTTGAAGTGCTTCATCGGTTTGCTCAAGGGCTCTTAGCTTTGCCTGAAGTTTTTGATTTTCAAGTGATAAGGCAGCAACTTGTTTTTCAAGAGAGGGTTGATTCATCGGATGGTGTGCGATTGCAAGAATAACTTGGAGCAATGTTAAAGATTACACACATTATTCATGTCTCAAACGAAGTTCAAAGAGCAATCTTTGATTTACATAGAACTTTGCGGCAATAACCTACATAGCAAAGCCAGATGCAATGCAGGAAGGCCCAAAGGTTAGTCGAGAATATCTTCCACCATCACTTGAACCGAAGTCATCATTTGATAGACATATTCGGTGATGTACCCTTGTAAGTCCCACCATTCACTGAGGGTGTTGACCAAGTCTCCCTCGAAAATAATTTCGATCTCGGTTTGATAGATTTCATTATCTTCTAATGTAATTGAGAGGATAATCTTAGGGTCTTCTTCAACTTCTTCTTCGCCATAGGATTCTTCTCCACTGGATGATTCTTCTAGAGAAGCATGACCAGAAAGGCGAGTAAGATCGACACCGATAGGGAAATTGAAGTTATCAATCAGCAAGACAAATACGATATCTGCACCTGGAAGCACGATATTAGGGTTTGCAGGATCAAAGTCCCCTAATTCATTCAGGTCAAGAACCGGTTTCGGTGCTTGGACAGGTAAATCGACAGCAGTTGGTTCTACGACCGGAGGAAACACGACTTCATTCGGCACCCAAGCCTCTGGATAGTTAGAAGCAAAAGAGATCTCTTCATCCGAATGATCGTTTCCAAAATGATTTAAAAACAGAGAAATATCGGCTAAATCAACTTCATAGTTTTTATTGAAATCAGCAAACCAAGCATCTCCATCTGCAATCGAGTCCGCCGATTTGCCAAAGTTTGAAAGCAGTATGCTCAAGTCGGCTAAGCCAATGGCTTGATCATCGTTTAGATCGTAGATCACAGGCAGTAGATTCAACTCAGGTACTAAGTCAACTTGCAGGTCTACCGGTGAATTCTCGGATAATACAAGATCGACATTCGAGGCTTTTAGCTTGGCAGCATAAGGGCCAACGCTTCCAGTCACACGATCTAATTTGACATTATCACCCAACTCAGGTACAGAATCGATCAGAATTCTAGCGAACAGTCGACTCTCGTTCAGACCAAAATCGATGACATCGGTACTGGCTTGGATTCCGGTAACCGTACCTGCTGCGTCATTGATTACAAAAGCTTGATCAAGTCCAAACGCATCACTGAATTCAATATCTATGACCGACAAGAGTTCGGTGTCGTATTCGAAATCAATGGATAACTGACTCACGCTATGCGAGCCTAAGGCCTTGACCCAAACTTCAACGTAGACATCGTCCCACTCATGGGTCTCTGACACATTAACAGGTACCGTGCGATTTCCAAACTCATCTCTTACAAGAGACGTACGCTCTGAAACAACCGAGAAACTAACCAGTGCAGACTCTGGTTCAGGCAGATCAATGACATCTTCCACCACAGGCACAGCTTCCACCGGATCGCTTACAGCTGAAGTAAGCAAATTGCGTGGTTCGAGAGTTTCCGAAGAAAGTCGGCGCAACCGCAGCGCAGTTGATCCGTGCTTACGGACTCTATTGGGTTTATGCCTCATATTGAATATGTCTCCAGCTTAAGCCAAGAGACCTCGATTCCGCTTTTCCTAAGTCGAAACGGGGTGGGGAATTTAAGGGTGCCTGTTCCTAAAAGTGTCATTTGGTGTTGTCTTAACAACCTCATGCCACCACAGAGTTATACCGGAACCCAAACCAAAAAGAAACGTTTATGCTGATATTTCTGATAAAAATGGGGGATTCGCTCAAGTGCCATGGCTTTCAGGCCGGAGGAATTCGGCTATTATCGGACTTAACGCATAACCCAACTTTGATATTACCACTTACAGGAAAAGAACTTATGGCCGATTGGATTGAACCCCCGAAGAAGGCGCCCGCGTTTAATTTGAAATCAGACGATGGATCGAAAATTCGATTGAGCGACTTAAAAGGGTCTCCAGTCGTCCTCTATTTCTATCCGAAAGACGACACACCCGGCTGCACCAAAGAGTCTTGTGCATTTCGTGATCGGAAAAAAGAGATCGAAAAACTGGGCGCCATCATTCTTGGTGTGAGCCCTGATGGCGTGGAGAGTCACGTGAAGTTTCGTGACAAGTACGATTTGAACTTTCCGCTGTTAGCCGATGAAGGCCATGTGATTGCCGAGAAGTACGGAGCCTGGCGAGAGAAGAATATGTACGGCAACATCAAAATGGGCATCCAACGCAGCACGTTCATTATTGATGCCGAAGGCAAGGTTGCCAAGGTTTGGAAAAGTGTCAAAGTTGATGGGCACGATCAAAAAGTGATTGATGCGTTGAAAGAACTTGTGTAGAGAATGAAAATCTGTTCTACCTTGTGGCTTCAATTTGTGCTAACGGAAATGAACGAGTCTGACGCTTTGGCAGTGCTGGCCAATTGACCGCACCGGTTTGCGGCAATGCTGTCGTGACCCTTTGAGCAGCCGATAAGAAACGTGGGGATTCTAGTGAGTCGAATAGTTCACTGCGTCCCCACACTTCGGCAATTTGATCTTGATAGAGTAGCGACCACTGATCACGGTTCGCGTTCATGATTGCCAGCGAATGGGGCTGACCTCGATCAATTAACACGAGCTCTGGGTTGTTGTATTCCAAGATTCGGGCCAGTGGGTCATTGCTCTTCTCTTCTTCTCGGAATCGATACTCGTCGCTCAACCCTAAGATGAAATCGAAGTGCATGTCGACAACATTTTGAGGGTAACAAGTTCGATAGCGGCCATCAAACTGCACGGCCGTGTCACCATCAGCGGCTAAAGCCGCGATGGCATATTGGGCCCAATTGTACGTGACAATCAACCGGCCCTTTAAATTATTTTCTTCGATGAACTCGACCGCAGAAACCGGATACGCATCACGAGGAACTGGCATCGTCGATAGTCTAGGATAGAGACTAACGCCCAAAATCAGATAGACCACTGCTAAAGCACCAAGCATCATTCGGCGTTTCGCTGGAGAAAGATCATCTGCGGCGGAAGGACTTTCCTGGTCGGTTTCCTTTGCTTCAAAATATTGAGCCCAAACATCTCGCAAGTGTGGCACGACCCAAAAGCCAAATAACATTGCCAGAAATGGAATGTGTCGTTGGTGCATTGATGCTTGCCACGTGACAGCGGACATCACAACTAATTGCGTGAAGTCGAGCGATTTCCGGCTTAATAACAGAGTAACGGCAGTGGTTGCCATCAATGCGAAAAAGGCCAGGCTGTGCATATCTAAACTGTAGAGTTGGTGCCATTCAGTGATCTCAGGTCGAGGTGAACCGAGCGACATCAACAGCCACTGATGCAGACCTGGCCCATACGGATTGATCAGGGTTGTGAGTCCTCCGACAAAACACATTAACACGAGTCGCCGCATCATTCCTTGCCCTGCGGTTCCCTTGGTCAGGCAAAGTTCAAACAAACGGCAAACAAGATACAACCCAAACACAGCGTAGCCTGCAATAAAACCGCCATGGGCATTGGTCCACAAGAAGAACAGCGGAACGCATAACCACAGCCATCGCATTTTGGGATGCGAGTCTTGCAGCGGTAGATTGGAATCGCGGCGTGCATTTTTCTGAAACCATGGCAGATGCCAATTGCTGTGCCAACCAGAGAAGCAATAATCGAGCAATACTATCAACAATGCAAATGAGAAAAAGCTGGCCAACTGCGGACGAACATTCCAATGATTGGTAAAGTTGGTGGCCACCAGTAACACGGCCAAACAACTAACGATCAACGGGGTCTTGGCTCTTTCATATTTCCAAAGCATCAGCCCTAGTATCGAAAGCCCGAGTAGACATTTTCCAATTAATAACCCAACAGGGCCCACGGTATCGACGCCAACGGCCATGACAATTTCACTCAGATTTTCATGGTTGACCCAGGGATAGCCTTCGGCAGTGAAGCTATATGAAGTAGTGGCAGGCAGCCCTTCGCGTAACACATCACGGCCATACTGCACGTGTCCCCACATATCGGGATCTGCCACATTAGGCGTCAACGCCATCGCGGCCGATAGCAGTACGGCCCCTAAAATTCCCCAATGCAAAAGGCGGTCGTTCCGTGAAGGATTTATTGTGGGTTGGTCGGTATTCATCGAAAGGTTGTTCAATAGGTTTAGGGCAATGGTTAAGATGATATCACTGGGTGCCACTGGCTTCGCCAGTGTGAAGTGTAATTATGCTGTCCGTTCTCAATCCGACAAAAAATTAAGGGTTCAGGTCACTTCAACAGTCTCCCAGTGCCACTGAAATGCTGTTCTTGAATTCAATGTGGAGATCTAAACACACTTCAGCACTGGCGAAGCCAGTGGCACCCCAAAATCTAAGGTCGTTGTCCAATTTGCAACTCTATCAGGCACAAACAGGGCTCTTACAAGGGTACGTTATGCCTAAGAGGCTGTTTTTTGTGCTCCCTGTAAAACAGCAGTGGTATTTCTGGGCCAAGGTTGTCATAATCGAGATATTCCTTATATCCACTACCGAAAATGACTTCGCATTTTGTCTTCATGAAAAGATAGAATCTGGCCCACCTTATTTCCTTTTGATGTTAGTAGAGAGAACCTTTCTATGATTCGTGCGATATTTCTCTCCCTGTTGTGCTTTGCGTTAATAACACAAACAGCATCTTCGGCCCCATTCGTAGCCGATCTACATCGGTCGCCGGTAGATATTGCGGTGGCACAGGATGAAAGTTGGTTGGTTTCGGCCAATCGTACCTCGGGCACAGTCACACTGGTTTCTCTACCAGATGGGAAAATTTTGGATGAGACTTTCGTAGGTCTACGTCCAACGTTCGTGGCACTTGCCCCGGATGGGCACACACTGCTTGTAAGTGCCGCCGATGATCGACAACTTGCCCGGATTTCAGTGAAGCAAGGAAAGCTGGTTCCAGAAGCAACTATCGAAGTTGGTTTTGATCCACATGGCATTGTGTTTAACAGCCAAGGAACTGCCGCTTATGTGGCCCTGCCGACTTCACATGAAGTGGTGAAGATTGATCTTCAGAAAAATAAAGTGATGCACCGTTTTACGGTCGGTAAATGGCCCCGCTATCTGGCACTCACTTCCGATGACAGTCGCTTGGTCGTAGGCCAAAGTGGCGATGGCAAAGTTGCCGTGATTGATACCACGGATCATTCCACACTGTTCACCGTAGGCTTCAATGGGATGAATCTCGGCCACATGCGAATTTCAGATGATGATCGTTATGTCTACTTTCCTTGGCTGCATTATGGAGACAATGTCCCTTCGCCCGGCAATATCCGTCGTGGCTGGGTGTTAGGAAATCGGTTGGGTCGTGTTCGAATTGATGAAGATGAGCCTGATGGAATTATCTCTCTCGATACGCGTGGCGATGCCGTGGCGGATGCCTGGGGAACCGACATCACGCCCAGTGGTTCGCACTATTTAGTCACCGCCAGCGGCACACATGAACTGCTAGTACTTCGGGCACCTGATTTGGAATTTCATACCGTCGGATCAACGGAACATATCGATGATGAATTGCTTGCCGACAAAGATCGCTTCTTCCGCATTCCACTGGGCGGAAGACCATTGGCTGTGAAAGCTGGCCGCGATAATCAAACCGTGTATGTGGCAAATGATCTTCTCGATTCGATTCAGATCGTGGATATTAAAAGCCGGCGAGTCGTGAAAGAGATTCATTTAGGCGGGCCGCAAGATATTTCCTTAGCCAGAAAAGGTGAAGCGATCTTTTACGATGGAGATCGCAGCTTTGATCGTTGGTATAGTTGCCATAGTTGTCACTACGAAGGAGGCAGTAATTCGCAAATTATTGATACGCTGACCGATGGTTCTTCGGCCACCTATAAATCGATTTTGCCTCTGTGGGAACTCGGGTCTACCAGCCCCTGGACATGGCATGGCTGGCAGCAAGACGCCAGGGACGCAATGCAACAATCGTTCACAAAAACAATGCAAGGCAAACCGGCGTCCGAAGATGACGTCACCGCGATTCTCGCGTATTTCAACCAATTACAAGCACCGCCGAGCCCTTATGTTGGCAAAGACGGCAGTATCTCAGCCGCCGCTAAACGAGGGGAAACAGTTTTCAACGGCAATGTGGCCGGTTGTGCCGATTGCCATTCCGGTCCAAAATTCACCGATGGCGAAGTCTATGACGTAGGGCTCGGATCTCGCAGAGATCGATACGAAGGCTACAATACACCAAGCTTGATAGGGCTCCACGCCAAGCTTCGTTTTTTACATCATGGGCGTGCTAAAACTTTGAAAGACACATTGACCAAATATCATGCACCAGAGGAAGTAACCGGCAACGGCAAACTGACCGATCAACAGCAATCAGATTTGATCGAGTATCTGAAAACGCTTTGAGCCTGCCACTTGTTCGGAATTTTTTGCATTATGCCAGATCTCAAAGATGAACCAGGAGGGCTTGCCCCTGGCGTTTCTGCATCGCAGGTGGAAGCGGGCCAAGCCGTTTATAGTACACGCACTTTGAAATTCTATGACCTGTTTGTTTTGGGGATTTCGAATCGTTGGATCTGGAAATGTCCGACACACTATCTGAGAGAACATTTTGCCAGGCATGCAACAAGCAACCATTTAGATGTTGGTGTCGGCACTGGTTATTTTCTTGATAAGGTAAAGTTCAAAGAGAGCAATCCTCGAATAGGTTTGCTTGATTTAAATCGCAATTGTTTGGATGTTGCTGCGAAAAGAATTGAACGATACCAGCCAACGATATTTCAAGCCGATTTATTTCAGCCTCTAGAAATCGATTGCGAACCGTTTCAATCCATTTCAATTAACTATGTATTGCATTGCTTGCCTGGAAACTTTGAGTCCAAATCAATTGTGTTCAAACATTTGAAGCCTTGGATTGCGACAGGTGGCGTGATCTTTGGTTCAACAATTTTGCACCCAGAAGTTCCGCGTGGCGTGATGGCCCGGCAATTAATGAAGGTCTATAATCAAAAAGGAATCTTCAGTAATACCGAAGATTCACTTACCCGGCTTCATCAAGCTCTTGACGATCATTTTTCTGATGTGAAAATTGAAACAAAGGGTTGTGTCGCTTTGTTTAGTGCAAAGGTCAATTGAGTTCTTATGTACATTCTTGCAAATGGATAACTGAAGTAGGATTCACCGCGATGGACTTGCCGATTTTTAGATTGATTCTCTTGGGAATGCTCTCTGGTGCAGCATTTCTGGTAGTCGTTTATCGGAAATCACTGCTCGGCAAGACTTTCAGCCTGCGTTCGCTGATGTTGTTGATGGCTGTGATTGCAGCCTGCACGGCCTATTTCACTTCATGGCAATATATGGACCGCGCGAACACTGTGTGGATTGCGGTCAACTCGGCGGAAGCGAAATCTCTGATCACCCCCCCCACGAGCATTCCACATCCAAATCAGCACAGTTTTATGTATTTTGCCAATTATCAGAGTATTCAAAAGATTTTTGCCCAGGCGGAAAGCAAGATAAAACCGACTAACTTTGAAGCCAGTATGGATAATGATCGCCTGATCTTCACGTGTGAAGACCCGATCGTTTTGATGAACATGCAGCAGATGGTTGAACAATTAGACCAACCATCGGCCGGCGAGTTTATCATTCGAGGGATCATCAAGACCCGAGAAAACAAGCGGATGGGTGATGTTGCCATTGATTTAATGGGGCCCTATTCGGTGATTAACGTCTACAAAACACGGCCTGATGGGTCATTTTCGATTCCAGTGGCCGCCAAGCCAGGGCACGGGTATTATTTGCGTATTCGAGACAATCAGAATCAGCGAACTCTCACTCGCCCTTTCTCATTAATCGCAGGACAGCCAGAACTTGTGGTGAAAATCCAGTTAAAGTAATTTCTCGAAGTTTTATTTAATGCTATTTTGTGCAGCGATCTTGCTTGCTGAGGCTTGGGTTATGAAAATTGATGAACTAGAATAGATCAACTAGAATTATTTGTATTCAGATTCTCAATTCGCTCATCTCATCAACTAATAAACGTCTATGAGTTTTCAAGCGGAATGTCCGCACTGTTCGATTCGCTTCGAGGCCAAGTCTCACTTGGCTGGTAAAACAGTGCGCTGTCCTCAATGCAAAGAACCCTTCAAAATTGAGGCACCAGCAGGTTCTTCTAGTGAAGCAGATATTATCCCCGTAGCCAAAGTCGCTTCAGCTACGCCCAAGAAAAAGCCGACTCCTGCTCCGAAAAAATCTCCACCAGCCAAAAAGAAGCCAGCTCCTGCAACAGTTCCTGCTACACCGAAATCATCGGCAGATGACTTGTTGATGGAAATCAAGGAACCATCAGCTTCGCGGAAGCAAGGGACTCCACTTCCAGCGAAAAAGAAACCACAACCCTCGCAGAGTCGTGGGAGCATGAGTGCCGAAAAATCTCTGGATGAGCTGTTGGCAGAAGGACAATCGGCAAGTGAAAAGAAGAAACAGGTAAAGCAGGCACCAGCAAGCCAGCCAGCGGCAACCGCTACCCCAACAACCGCTCCTGCTACCGTCTCTCCTACCACGGTGAATGGTTCTCTACCCGCGATCATTCTTCCTCGGAAAGAACATGTCAGTGCGAAGCAGCCGCAGCATAATACGCAAGCACCAAGCCAAACTAAACCGGCAGAAGCTCGCGTTGAAGTCCCTGCTAAAGTAGATGAGAAAGCAGAGCCACCTAAAAGCAAGTCCTTGATGATTGATCTTGATGCCCAATTAGCCGAGGCGAAGAAGTCTCCGGCTGCGGCTTCCCAAACCCAAGATTCTGCGGGGCAATCAAGTTCAAACGAGAATTTAGACCTGAAAGAAAAGCTCAGACCAGCGGCCACTAGTTCAACCAAAAAATCAGGGAACTCGCAAAGTGGAACGGCAATCCTTGAACGGGATGAGGAGGATTTAAGGCTAGACGATGAAGAACTAAAACTAGAAAACTGGACGAGTTTAGTCACGCAGCCTGATGCCTCTGCAAGTCAGCCTCCGCCTCAGCTTGAAAAGGAAGACTCAAGAGTCTTTCCCGTATCGGAAGTCAACTGGGATGCTGCCGCAGATTCTCCCTCGGGATTAGCAGAGATTGGCGATAGCAAAACCAACATCCAAGCTACACCACCTAAGAAATCCGACTCACGTCCCATCGAGAGCCAACCTCCCAAAAAGAGCCCGTCTACCAAAAAGAGTCAGTCTGCCTCTGGTTCAAAGCTACAGGGCCTATCTTCTTCAAATTTATCCTCTTCAGGTCTATCGTCCTCGAACTCCGATTTATCGTTATCGGGCAATGTTTCAAAAAGTGCAGCGAAAATCCCCACGGCTGTGGCTCGGCCGCCCAGTGCCAGTCTGATAGGGGTTGATCCCATCGCTGCACATAAAATCAAAGCGGCCGCCCGACAAATGACCGGGGGAGATCCGACATTAGAAGAGATCACCGCAGTCGGGGGAACGGAGTCAATCGTTCAACTGAGCCAAGCATTGCAGAAAGTACCCCCGCCTCAGCCTTTCGTTGGAGATGAGCGTAAATCATTCCGCGATTTCCTGCCAGAATCATTGAGCAAACTGCCTCCAACTGTCCTCTATGGTGCAATCGGAGGCGGTGTGTTGTTGGTTTTGATCATTGGAGTGATGATGGCATCAGGTGGCTCTGGTTCCTCATTTCCCACGGACCCTAATTTTCAACCGACCAGCGAAAGAGCAACTGGATTCTCGAATGAGTTCCTTGATCCCAGTGGTCTGATCTCTGTGAAGTTTCCCACTTCCTTTGAAAAAATCGTCGAAATTGATCGAGAATTCCAAGGTGGACATACTCTGAATGGGGCCAAAGAACTCACTGCGAATGACGCTTATTTTATGATGTATACCGACTCGCTACCTGGTACTTCGCCGGACGAAAAATCGGAACCAACCGAGCAACAGTGGGACGTTTTCGGGCTGAAGGAAATGTCCAGCAATCCGGCGGCGATTCAAGAAAGTCTACGCTACGATATTGGACCGCAATACGAAGTTTTTGAGTACGCTCTGGATGTCGATATCATTCGATCTCGTTACGGCAAGAGCAGGGTGATTGTCTTCTTCACCGAAAGACGCATGTTCCTATTGCTGTGGTCTGGTTTAGAAGAAACAGCGGAAGTCGACCAATTCTTTGATTCTCTGACCCTGCAAGACCATTCCCGAGGCGAGGCCCACGAGTAGGGCTTTTTCCGTAATCCTGATCCGTGGTCGCTTTCCTGCAAGTTCTGAGTTCAATCAGCAATAGCGGACCCTACCAAGCTTTATTTTGGCAATCATGTTGATCCTGTCAAAAAAAAGATTCTCACGCGAAGCCGCGAAGGAATTAAGGGAAAAAAAGGAAAAGAGATTACCACGAAGGCACAAAAACACGAAGGAAGGAAAGGGTTGAATTCAAACTCTTGGTGTCTTCGTGCCTTGGTGGTAATAAAATAATGTAGTTGAGAAGGCGGGGAATCGTTGCAAGGTTTACATTTTCATGTTCGGCAAAAAGATATTTCACGCCAAGGCGCAAAGCCGCCAAGGAAGGAAATATTGAAGTAGAAAAGCAATGTTCGCCCGATGCGTCAGTTTTGAAGTTGCGAGGTTTTGATATAAATGGGTGTTAAGTGCTTTAGATATAGTGCTTTACCATCGGGTGGCAGCGATGATGATTCCGGAGTTGGCTAGGCTTCGGGAACAAACGTATTCGGAACGTCGTCGGTGTGACCGTAGGCCATCAGAGGTTACAGAGGCCAGAATACACCGAACTCGGATGAAATTTCAAACCACTTTAAGCCTTGATTTATCGGAGGGGAAATGGAAAACTTTCTAACCTCTGATCGACTACCGTCGACCCCGACGTCGTTTTGAATATCCGTGATTGTGTGGCATGCGTTCTCCAAAACCAACATCGCGGCCACCCGAAATTAAGGACCGCGCAACTTCAAAACTCACGCTTCGTGTTGGGATTATTTTATCATCTTCAGCGGCTCTGCGTGAGGCAAATGAAATACCCTTTGAGATTCACAAGAATTGTGGCCATTCATACTGTTTTTGCGAAGACTCGCAATGCGATACGTTAATATGCTTTAGTCAAGGTTTTTGGAGAGAAAACTTGATTGTTCGCGTTATTGCTGAATTGGTTTGAAAATGGAATATCGTGGTTGAATATAACGTATACTCTTCTGTCGTTTGATGTGCGAGTCTAGCTCGGACTTCCGAATATTCATCCATTTTTACTGCTTGATCCTTGCACAGTGCGAGAGTTCTCCTCAGAATAGAGAGTCCTCCCTCTTCATCAAGCATTTCCTTATCTGCGATTCGTCGCAGATTCCTATCGAGAATCTTCGATGTATTTTAAGTTCAAATGTCCACATTGTGATCGTGATCTCAAGGTTCGTCAGGAGCTGGCTGGCCAAAAACGAGGTTGTCCGTATTGTCAAAAATCGTTGAAGATACCAACGGAAAACCCCTCTGACGCGGATGATCCAGCTTCAGGAGCCGGGGTTCCTGATCTTTCCAACTTGCAAACTGGCTCGGTTGCCAGTCGTGGTGGAGCGAAATCCAAGTCGGCTGTACAGAAGCCAGTAAAACCACAAGCGGCTCCGCCTGCGAGTGCTGCTCCGAGTGATGGTCACAACGATGGCGACTTTGTCGATCCGAGTGACGTCGGATTACTCACCAGTAGCATCATTGGTATTTGTGCGGCAGTGCCATTTATGGGTTTGATGTGGGCCTTGAATTCCACCTACATCGGTAACTTGTTCGTTGATCGAGTTGAACCTTTTAGCCAAGGAACTGTGATTCAGTTCATGACCAGCTTTCTCTTCTTTTGGAGTATCGCCATCCTGGTGATGAAATCAAAAAAGATCAAGCGACAACGCAACTACTTGTTGATGGACGTTTTGCCTACCGACATTTCAGAAGAAATTACAACGAAAACACTCGATCAATTTGTCACGCATATTAAAGAATTACCTAGCGAACATGGCGAAAGCTTTCTTCTCAATCGTGTGCGTCGAGGCCTGGAACATTTTAGAGTTCGTAAAAGTGCATCAGATACTGTGACCATGATGGCTTCGCAATCTGATATCGATTCAAATAATGTGGTTTCAAGTTATGCCGCCTTACGCGTCTTGATTTGGGCGATTCCCATCATGGGTTTTGTTGGAACCGTGCTGGGTATTAGTTTAGCGGTCGCTTCATTGGCCGGTGCTTTCTCAGGATCGGAACCAGCAGCCGAGGCACCCACAGAGCAGGTTGCCGCTGCCCAAGATGGCGAGCCAGCGGTTCAGAGCGAAAAAAAATCCCAAATGGACGCTTTGACCGAATCATTGCAGAAATTATTTGGTGGCCTTGGAACTGCGTTTAATACTACACTGGTTGCGTTAGTGATGAGCATGATTATTAAATTTCCGATGTCTGCCTTACAAAAAAGTGAGGAAGGCGTATTAACCTGGGTTGATGAATACTGCAACGAAAACTTACTACGACGGCTCAACGACGGATTAGATGGCGGAGCAGAACGCAATAGCGATGGCCCTGTCGACACCAAGATATTTAAAAGAGCGGTCGAAGAAGCAATGGCCTCGCAACAGGCCGAGCTCGACACTTGGACACTAAAGCTGGAAAAAGTGGGCATCACGATTTCCAAAGAAGTGGTCAATGGCTGGGATGCGATCAATGTGAAAATCCGAGACAGCCAGCAGCAACTAGCATCCAATTTGCTGGAACAAATGCAAACCAAAGCGGCCAAAGTTCGCGAGCAAAATGATACGCAACAGGTTAATATATCTGACCAGCTTGCGAAAATGCAGGCAGTTACCGAGCAATTACAGCAAACCTTAAGTACATTGGCAGAGCAAGCTCAGACTTCGCAATCTCAAATGAATGAGTCGGTCAATGGCTCGGCCGAGCGTATGGAAAATTACTTCTCTGGCGTGGAAAAAGGGCTGACTAGCTTGAGTGGCGTTCTCGAAAAACTGGGCGAAGAAAGCATTGTCGTTCAACAAGTGGAAGCACCGAGAAGTGGCTGGTTTTCGTTCGGTGGTAACGGCAAGAAACGTCGCGCAGGGAGCAAGTAATGGGCCGACGTGGCGTAAATGCTGACGAAGAAATTTCGCTATTCCCGTTTTTAAGCGTGGTGGCCTGCATGATTGGTACGTTGACATTAATCATCGCGGCACTCTCGATTAGCGGGCTAGATAACGATACGGTCGAGCGTGCCCTTGAGTATGAGGAGGTCAAAGGCAAGTTTGATTCCGAACTATTGGCGATTGCAGAATTAAAAAATATGATCGTCGATAAAAGGGAAGAGCTTGGCCTATCAGACGCCGAGAAAAACATCAAAGCGGAAGAGTTGACGAAACAACTTGCCGCTTTGCTCGAGCAGAAAGATGCCGCCCGAAAAGAGTTTGCTGAAACCACAAAACTGGAGATCCGACCAGTCAACATCAAGCAGCAAACCGAGAGCATTGATCAGATGCAGGAAGAGCTAAAAGGGCACCAAGAGCAAATCGCTCAACTCGACAAACAAATCTCTGAGCGAGATATCGAGTTAACCGAATCGCAAGTTTCGATTTTGCCTAGTGGATCTGGCGTTGGGTTTATCCCAAAATTTGTCGAGTGTGCAGCCAGTCAAGTGATCATTCATTCGGCACCCGAGCCAATTCTTATTCGCGTCAACGAACTAGCCGCGAATGCTGACTATAAAAAACTGATGGACTCTGTCAGTGCATCCGAGAAAACGACGCTCGTGTTTTTGATTCGAGATGATGGATTAAACACGTATTATACCGCCCGGAATTTGGCGAACACCAATGGAGTGAAAAACGGCAAGCTCCCGGTGATAGGAAAAGGCCGAATTGATTTGAGTTATTTTAACAAGAAGAAATAATCACCGATGGCAAGAAGACCAGCTCCAAATGATGACGAAAGCAGCTTAGACTCGTTGCTAGATACCATGCTCAATGTGGTCGGTATCTTGGTGATGGTGATAGTGCTTGTACAGATTGGTATTCAACAGGCGGTGGACCGTATCGGAGAGTCTCAAGCCGTTGATCCAGCCGCGTTGGTCAAACTAATCGAAGACTTAGAACAAGCTCAAATCGAGAAAATTGATCTCGATGCCGAACTGGCCTCGCTCCATCCTGATGAGGAGAATATTGAAGATCAGCTGAAGCGATTAGAAGAACGCGTTGCAGACGAGAATAAGAAAAGGAAACTGTTGGAAGAAGAAAAGAAAAACTTCGACGAGAACAATCGAACCGCAATCGCGAATCAAGAAAAAATTGAAGAGCATAAAGAGCAAAGAACCGATCTCTCGCAACAGATCAGTACATCTCTCAAAGATATTTCTACGAAGCAAGCGTTATTGGAAGACAGAGAGAAACAAAAGGCGCCGCCTGCTAAAGTCGTCAACTTGCCGAACCCTCGCCCTGCACCAGCGGGCATCAAGGCCGCGATGTTTGTTTGTTCAGAGAATCAAGTTTTTCCCTTGGATCTTGAAGGTATCCGTACCGCCTCAAAGAACTTATTGGAATCTACTTTTAAAAAATATAAACAAAAGTATACTCTGGAAGAAGGAAAAAACTGGAAAATTGACGGTAAACAACTTGTCGAAGACTTCAATAAGCGATCCGTAACCGATAAATATTTTGACGTATCAATGGAAGTTTTTGGCGATGTTCCTCGCTTGGTGCTCACTCCAAAAAAGAACGCTGGCGCAAGGATTGCAGAACTAGAAGGGGCAAATGGAGGATTTAGGAAAGATTTGAGAACACTAGATGGCAATAAATTTTACGCTAGATTTTTTGTAAAGCCTGATAGTTACGAGGCTTATGTCTCGGCAAGGAAAGTTGTTCAAGAAGAAAATTACCTAGCTGGCTGGGAGCCGCAGGGAGCAGCCTGGGTTTATAGGACAAATTTGGGTGGAAAATTACGTTTTGCCCCACCTCCACCCCCCAAACCGGTAGATCCAAATGCCAAACCCACACCTCCGATTAAGCCCCCGAATGTGCTTGATTAGGGGGGAAGAGAGCCTGCTTCACCAGCTTGGCTCACTACAGTTGTATTAATCGCCAGAATATTTTATTGAAACTTGCGACATCCTTTAGATTTACTTGTATTAATTGTTCCAAGCAACTACCATTAAGCATGTTACCTTTAGTGGTATAAAAATTAAGATGGAACCTTAGCAGCCATATTGGCTAGCCTTCTCAGGATGAGATCAAACACAGTCTCACTTCTCACAGCTTTTCGATGACCCAATCCTTCACGAAATTCTTATGTTAAGTGCGATTGTCTGCTTTTCGTGTTAGCCTAGCGCTACTTTTATTATTTCCTTTGAGGATACTAAGGGAGTCACGTTGATGACGAGGAACGTTATCTTTCGTTACTTGTTTCCCGCCGTACTGGTCGGAATTACAATTTTTCATGGCAGTTTTGCAACCCAAGTCTTGGCGCAGGATCAAGTGGTGATCGAGCTATTCGGTCGCGGTATCCACTCGTACTATCGGGGCGAATACAAAAGTGCTTTGGAGAGTTTAGACTTAGCTATCGAACAAGGTTCGGTCGACCCACGCTATTATTATTTTCGCGGGTTGGCAAAATTTGCTTTAGATCAAAAAGACGAAGCGGATGCTGATTTTGAGCAAGGCGCTACACTTGAGTTGAACGCAACTCGTTCTTACCCAATCGGGCAATCACTTGAACGAATCCAAGGAGCCGCTCGTCTGAAATTGGAAGAGCATCGCCAAACGGTTCGTGTGAAGCAATATCTGAAAAAGAAAGCTTGGGAGCAAGCTCGCTATGAATCGTTAAAGCGAGCAGAAGAAGAAGTACTTCGTAAGCAAGTTGAAAGGGCGTCTGCCAATATCGTGGTGGCACCTGGCACAAGTGATGCGAATGATCCCTTTGCAAATGCAGACACAACTGTTAGCGAACCGATGGCAATCGAAGGAGTAACTCCAACGACCAACATCCAGCCTGCTGGCAACGATCCATTTGGCGGCACACCTGCACCTGCGGCTGGTACCGATCCATTTGGCGGAACTCCTGCACCCGCTGGCGCCGATCCATTCGGTGGCACGCCAGCCCCGGCAACAACAACTCCTGCTCCAGCTACAAACGATCCATTCGGTGGCACACCCGCCCCGGCAACAACAACTCCTGCTCCGGCTACAAACGATCCGTTCGGTGGCACACCTGCTCCGGCAACCAATGAGGGCGGAGCATCTGAAATTTTATCTCCTCCTGTCGCTGCTGCATTAACTGCAATTGGTGAGGCTATTGGTCGGGCTACTGCTCCAAAATCTGATGACGATTCAGCCACCGATGATCCATTCGGAGCTGCAACCGCTCCAGACACGACCGATGATCCGTCTGGAGCTGCAACTACTCCAGATACGACCGATGATCCATTCGGTGCTGCAACCGCTCCAGACACGACCGATGATCCGTTCGGTGCTGCAACCACTCCAGACACGACCGATGATCCATTCGGTGCTGCAACCACTCCAGATACGACCGATGATCCATTCGGTGCTGCAACCACTCCAGACACGACCGATGATCCATTCGGTGCTGCAACCACTCCAGACACGACCGATGATCCGTTTGGAGCTGCAACTACTCCAGACACGGCAGATGACCCATTTGCTAACTAACTCGCATCGTGCAACCAAAACACGTATAATGTATAGCACCGATTAGCATTTAGCTTTCGGTGCTATTTTTTGGTAACCATGAAATGATCTTAGCTGCCAAGACTTCCTTCCCTAAAAATTCCTTCCTCATATTTTTTCATTGCATAATCAAAGGATGAGCTCTTATGAACTTACGTGGAACTCTATCACTTCCGCTCACCCTCGTGTTAATTAGTTTCCTCTCGGCAGAACCGCGGATTACCAGCATTTCTCCTCGGGGTATGCAGGCTGGCGGCACGACACGGCTAGTCATCAGTGGTGCAGAACTTGGGCCAGAAACTCAGCTTGTGTTTCCCTTTCCTAACGCCACGGTCAAAGTGCTCGAAGGAAGTAAACCGAATCAACTGAGCGTCGATGTTACCTTGCCTGCGGAAGTAAGTTCCGGTCTCTATCGAACACGCGTCGTCAGCAAAACCGGAATCTCGGCCCCCGTCACCCTTGGTGTTGATCGATTTAAACAAACCGCCTACGCTTCAACCGTGGAAGAACTTCCCATTGCGATGACTGGCAACTTAACCGGTGCCAATTTGCTGGAAAGTACGTTCAGCGGAAAAGCAGGGCAGCGGATCGTGATTGATGTAGAAGCAGCCCGCATTGGTAGCAAACTGCGGCCAGTGGTTCGCCTGCTTGATTCTCGTGGTGTTCAGATTGCTTGGTCCGCCTCACTAAGTACAATCCAAGGCGATGCCCGGTGCGAAGCAGTTTTAACCGCAGATGGTAAGTACACAGTCCAATTACATGATGCGTTGTACAAAGGCCCTGGCCCTGGTTATTTCCGCATGAAGATCGGTGATTTTCAATATGCCGATTTGACGTTTCCACTGGCCATTACACGAGGTGCCAAAACGCCATTAGACTTAGTTTCAAGTAGCTTCAAAGGAAAAGCTCTAGCTCTTGATCCGCTCAAAGCTTTCTCTCCGATAGGGCACGTTTCAATTCCCGGCACGTCCTCTAGTGGCGCACGCCCTAGGGTGATTGTCAGTGATTTTCCTGAATTGATCGAAACCCGTGCCAAACCGAACGAACCTCAAACGCTTACCGCGGCACCTGTCGCAGTGAGTGGCAAACTTGAAACACAAAATGAGCGTGATGAATATCTTATTCCGGTCACCCCAGAAAAAAAATACCGAGTCGAAGTCTTAGCACAACGCCTCGGTTCCTCCTTGGATGGAATTATTGAAGTACACAAAGCAGCCGGCGGAGGACTCGGATCGAATGATGACCAAGCCAAGACTTCCGATCCAGGAATGGATGTGACCGTTCCCAAAGGCGTCAATCAGATCAAGCTGATTTTGCGAGATATCCAAGGGCGATACGGGCCAGGGTACATCTATCGCATTGTGGTTCGCCCACTTTCGGTTCCCCGTTTTACGGTTTCCACCGCCACCGCACTTCACTCGATCCCTCAAGGAAGCCAATCGACGATTCAGGTTTCAATCGCACGCCAAGGTTATAACGGCGCTGTCAAACTTTCGATTCCTGAACTGCCTGCCGGTATCTCACTGCAAGGCGATGAAATTCCTGCCGGCGCGACATCTTCGCTCCTTACAATTACTGCTGCCAAAGACGCCGCTCCTTTTGTTGTCTCTCAACTGGTGGCCTCAGCAAAAATTGGTGATCAAATAGTAAATCGCTTAGTGAAAATTGGAGCAGAGACCTCTGCCTGGGATACGCCAGAGCAATCTGAAATCGCACTGGCCGTGAATCAACAACCCAAGCTCACAGCAGCCGGAAGCATTCAAGAGGCAAACTCTACCGTGCAATTAGGAACTAAAGTTGTTGTGCCAATTTCTATTGAACGAAATGCTGGACTCAAAGGCGAGGTACGCCTTTCACTGATCACCACGCAAAACCCGATCAAGAAACAAGTGCCTGATCCGAAGGATAAAAAGAAAAAGATCACCGTCGATGATTTAGATCGCATGCTTCGCTTGGAAAAAGCAGTCACCATTGCCGCTGGTGCCAAACAAGCCACAGCAGTAGTGCTGATCCCCAAAGACCTGACAGATATCGCATGGGACTTGGCCTTCAAAGCTGAATTATTGTCGGCTGATAAAAAGACCGTAGTCGCCTCGGCAACCACCGCAGCCACACGTGTGCGGTTGAACTCGCCACTTCACTTACAACTTACCGGTCCAACGGTTCTCCACTTCACTGGGAAGCTATCAAGATCGACCGGATTTAAGCAACCGGCAACCATCACTGTGCAAGGGCTTCCCAAGGGAGTCACCGCCAGTACGGTAGAATTAGCGGCCGATAAGTCGGAGTTCACCCTGGAGATCAAGCTTCCTGCTACGGTTGACCGAAGCCTGCTTAGCAAAGCCCAAGTGATTGCCACCACCAAGGTGAACAATCAAGAGATCAAGAGCCAAGTGCTGCCGCTGAAGTTGCAGTAGCAGTAAGCCCTTACATTCAGAAGATTTAGGATCAGAGTACTGCCTTAAATTGCGGGCAGTATAATGATTTATTCATAATTCTCTAGAATAATGATGGTATTTATACCCCGCTTCGCACATTGCTAGGGTATGAACTAGAATAATAGGGTCATGTGCTTCATCGTAAACTGCTCTCGCGCAGTTTGATTGTTGCACGATAAAATCACCGAAGTTTCAAATTTGAGAGAAGAGCCCCAATGCAACGGTTTACGCAGTGGTTAGTCGCAGCTAGTATCCTCCTGTTTTCGTGTCACGTTTATGCTGAAGATGTCGTCGGCATTTCCAAGACCAAACCGGCCTCTGGCCCTTCGGTAAAAATTGATGGCGGATACATGGTCCCCTATCAATTCATGATCCCAGGCACCGATATTAATATCGATATGGTTCCGATTCCTGGTGGAACCTACAGTTTAGGAAGTCCAGCTTCTGAAAAAGGGCACACGGCTGCCGAAGCACCGCAAGTAACAGTCACGGTGAAACCATTCTGGATGGCCAGGCACGAAACATCTTGGAAGCAATACACCCCATTCCTTGAACTCTATGATCTATTCAAGAAGTTTGAAGCTAAAAAAGTCCGCACAGTCACCAAAGAAAATCGTATCGACGCAATCACTGCTCCAACCCCTTTGTACGAACCTAGCTTTACTTACGAATATGGCGATGACCCTCTGTTGCCAGCGGTTACCATGTCTCCTTACGCGGCCAAGCAATACACCAAATGGATCTCGGGTATCTCTGGCGATCAGTATCGTTTGCCTAGCGAAGCCGAATGGGAATATGCCTCTCGCGCCGGTGCTAAAACAGCTTTCCACTTCGGAAATGACGAAACTAAATTAGGCGATTACGCATGGTTCTACGGCAACTCAGACGAAACCCCACATTTCGTGGCTGAGAAAAAACCAAGTCCATTTGGCCTGTACGATATGCACGGCAATGTTTGGGAGATCGTACTGGACACCTATCTTGAAGAAGGAAACAAACGTCTCGCAGGCAAAAAGCACGAAGCGGTAGCAACCATTGCATGGCCTACCAAAGCTTTTCCCTGGATGGTCAAAGGCGGCGGCTGGGATGATGAAGCCGAGCTGTGCCGGGCGGCCTCAAAAATGGGCACCGATGACAACGACTGGAAAGCATCTGATCCAAATCTCCCCCTCAGCCCCTGGTGGTTCACCGATTATCCTTCACAATGCGTCGGATTTCGTATGATTCGTCCACTAGAAGTGCTACCCAAAGATCAAATGGCAAAGTTCTGGGACACTAAAGTTCCGAATATCGTGTTCGATGTAGAAGCCCGGATTGAAGAACAACGTGGCGTGCTCGGTATCGTGGATCAAGATCTACCGGCGGCGATCAAGAAGATTAAGGGAGAGTAATTTTCTCTCATTTTGCCAACTCAATAAGCCCCCGGGAATCGAATCCCGGGGGCTTTTTTTATGCGCTGAATAATAAAATTTGTATTCGCACAGATTCGTGGTAACTTAATATGCTAGATGAACGTAGGAAGTGCCAAGGCCATTATTAGACAGGTTCTGAAATGAGAAATGAGTCTCCCATGCAACGATTTCTCCAGTGGTTAATCACAATTAGTTTCCTGCTCTGTTCAGGGCACGCAATTGCTGAAGAGACACTCGGCATTTCCAAGACCCAACCGGCCACCGGAGCTTCGGTCAAAATTGATGGCGGATACATGGTCCCCTATCAATTCAAAATCCCAGGCACCGATGCCACAGTCGAGATGGTCCCAATCCCAGGCGGAACTTTTAAACTGGGAAGCCCGGCTTCCGATAAAGGCCACACAACAGCCGAGGCCCCTCAAGTCACGATTGTGGTAGAGCCGTTCTGGATGGCCAAGCATGAAACGACTTGGGGGCAATATGATCCATTCCTTGAACTCTATGATATGTTCAAACAGTTTGAAGCCAAAAAAATTCGTAACGTCAACGATGATAATCGAATTGATGCCATCACTGCTCCTACCCCTATGTACGATCCACGTATTTCTAAAGAGTATGGTGAAGACCCTCGATTGCCTGCAGTGACGATGACCCCCTATGCGGCCCAGCAATATACCAAATGGATATCTGGCATCACTAGTAATCAATACCGCTTGCCCAGCGAAGCCGAATGGGAGTACGCTGCCAGGGCTGGTGCTAAAACGGCGTATCATTTTGGAAATGACGAAACTAAACTGGGTGATTACGCATGGTTCTTTGGAAATGCTGATGAGACGCCACACTTCGTAGGACTGAAAAAACCAAATCCATTTGGGCTGTATGACATGCACGGGAACGTCTGGGAGATCGTCTTAGATCAATACAGCGAAGCAGGACACCAGCGATTAAAGGGAAAGAAGACCGCAGCGGTCAATGCGATTGCATGGCCGACGAAATCGGATCCATGGATGGTCAAAGGAGGTGGCTGGGATGACAATGCCAAGTTGTGCCGTGCTGCTTCTAAAATGGGGACAAACGATGACGACTGGAAGGCTGGAGATGCTAACCTCCCACTCAGCCCCTGGTGGTTTACCGACTATCCTTCCTTATGTGTCGGCTTTCGCATGATCCGCCCACTTCAAGCTCTTCCCAAAGAAAAGATGACACCGTATTGGGATGCCAAAGTAGAGGGAATTGTGCTTGATGTAGAAGCACGTATTGAGGAAGGCCGAGGCGTATTGGGCCTAGTTGATCAAGAACTACCAGCTGCGATCAAGAAAATCAAAGAGGAGCGGGCTCGTCGTAAGCGGTAAATCGGGTGAAAGCCAGTTGTGTCCGAATTCTTCCATAAAACCGTAAGAAAGTGCTGGTTCCGGCTAGATAGATCGGATATGATTTTGGATAGGTACTGTAAACGAATCACTTGTATGCCTGTTAATTACATCTTCTGCTGAAGGAACTTCTACGATGGATGCTTTGCTTTTATTGGCACAAGAAGATAATGATTCCTGGGTCTATTGGGCTGTTGGAATTGGAATCGTCGGCTTCATTTGTTTTGTGTTGCTGATCGTCGGCATTACTTATGGGCAGCTCTGGTTTCAAGCCTATATGTCGAACGCAAAAATTACGCTTTATAGTTTGGTGGGCATGGGATTTCGCCAGGTGAATAGCCGAGTGATCATCAAAGCCAAAGTCATGGCGGTACAGTCGGGGCTTGATATCAGTGACCGGACAGGCATTAGCACAAAACGCCTAGAGGCCCATTACCTGGCAGGCGGCAATGTCATGGCGATAATGCATGCCATTATTGCTGCCCAGCGGGCCGGTATCGATCTTGATTTTGATCGTGCCTGCGCAATTGACTTGGCTGGCCGCGATGTGGTCGATGCAGTCCGCACCAGTGTACATCCGAAAGTCATCGATTGCCCCGATCCTCGCCGTAGTGGCAAAACCACTTTAAGTGCGATTGCCAGAAATGGAATTGAGTTGCGAGTGCGGGCCAAAGTCACCGTGCGAACTTCTCTAGAGCAACTCATTGGCGGGGCAACCGAAGATACCGTGATTGCTCGCGTGGGTGAGAGCATTATTTCTGCCATTGGTTCGACAGAGTCCCATACTTCGGTATTAGAAAACCCGGACTTGATTACCAGGGCCGTGTTGGCTCGTGGGTTAGATGCCCAGACCGCTTACGAAATCGTTTCGATTGACATCGCCGATATTGATGTCGGCGAAAACATCGGCGCTCGCTTGCAGAACGATCAGGCCGAAGCCGATACCCGCGTGGCCAGAGCCAAAGCCGAACAACGACGGGCCGAAGCAGTAGCATCAGAGCAAAACAATATCGCATCCGTCGCATTGAATCGTGCCAAACTAGTAGAAGCGGAAGCACAAATCCCGATCGCCATGGCCGAAGCATTTCGCAATGGCAACATTGGTGAAAAATAGGGCTAAATTCGATCACGATTAGCCCCATTTTCCCTTTTGAAAATTGTGGCAAACTGGCCCAAGTGACAGAACTTTTTCTTGGGCCAGTTGTCTCTTCTATTATGTTCTGCGAATAGCTTTTTCTTCTTAGTTACAACTCAAGCAATCAATGACTTTCCTGCCAAAGGAACGAATGTGTCATGGCTGATTTCAAAGTAACCCAGCTAGACCCCGATACAGACTTTGACAATCTCACCTACTGGGATGTCCTTATCGTTGGGGCAGGCCCGGCTGGTTTAGCGGCCAGTTTGACCACCGCCCATCGCGGCTTAACCACGTTGGTGATCGAGGCCAAAGATCAGCCAGGCGGCCAACCGATGTTTTTGTATGCTGAAAAGAAAATCGTCGATATCCCTGGTTTCCCCGATGGTATCACAGGCGAAGAACTCTCGGAGCGGACCTTTCGCCAAGCAAAAAATGCTTTTGTGCAATTCCGCTTTGAAGAAGAATTAATTGCGATTGAAGATACCGATCAAACGGAAAAAGAAGATCCGTTAAAAAAAGTGATCACCAGCCAAGGTGAGTATCTTTGCCGTAAGGTCATCCTGGCTTGTGGGCTGCTGCACTATCCTCGCAAGTTAGCAGTGCTGGATCATCTCGAATCAAAAAGAGTCCACTACAAAACGCCCAGAGTCACCGACTATCATGGCGAATCAGTCGTCGTAGTCGGCGCCGGAGACTCGGCCTTAGATGCCGCGGTCATGGTCTTACAGCGTCATGGTAAAGTTGATCTGCTGATTCGTGGAGAAACGGCTTCTGGAAAAGCAGACTCTATGGGCAGAATTAAGCAATTAGGCGGAACCATTCGCACGCAAGTCGAAATCAGTGAAGCACGTTATTGTGATGGACAAATTGCAGTCACGCTGACCGATGGATCAATCCTTTGTGCCGATCATATGATTGTGCAAATCGGATTTCTTTCAGCCAAAGAAACATTTGAGCGACTCGATATTCTTCTGAATGAAGATGGCAGTATTGCGATTGATCCTTACTACGAAACTTCTCGCCGCGGAATCTTTGCCGTTGGTGATGTGCATGGCGATATCAAATTAATCGCCGTAGCTTGGGCCGAAGGAATCCAAGCCGCCATCTATGCGTTCAAAGAAATTACCAGCCCCTATTGGCTCAACGAACGTCGACTCAGCGATTACAAAATGGCACTGATCGGCGAAAAAATGACCCATGCCGCATCGCAAGTCGCGAAGCGAAAGTGAATAGGGGCCAGCGTATTTTACAATACGGTGTTCCGATTTCCCGCAAATTTAATAGGGCAGTTTTCCATTCTTGTTCGTCCCGAAAGGGACGCAGTCGCCTAGCCTGGTTCTTCAGAGCCAGGAACTGAGTTGTCCAAATATAAGAAAGTCCCGGATGGGACGATGTCGAGTGAATCAACGATGACGGGGGCTCTGATGTGTGGCTAGAAAATGACGTTATAAATCGACGTCACCCCTCCGGGGTTTAAGGAATCTGGACTCCCGTCTCCCTGGAGCTAAAGCACCAGGCTATGTGACACAATCCCTATCGGGACTAAATTTTAAAAGCAGAATTGTGACGATAAAAAACTCCGAATCCACCGCCCGAGAACTTGAAATGATTCTACTTGCCCCAATACCTGGCCGGGTTAGCTTTTAAGCGTCGATCATTTTCGGCAATGATCTCGAGATGACTTTCATGATCGGTGTAGAACAAAGCACCAGGGTCAATTTGATATTTTTCAACCATGGCCTTGCGCTTTTGCACAACAGGCCAAGTGGCAACTTGCGGCAAGACAACGCCCCAGATTACTGCAATCACGATCAGACACCCGCTCAGGCGTCCCCAAGGTGAGATCAGTAGTTTTCCCAGTGAACTCATTCTGCTGCTCCTGGGAACAAGTACTTGAACGCAAGAATGGCCATCAGCAAGGTAAGGATGATATTCAGGGTTTGACCGCAAACATACAAGATCAACGGCTTACCACCAGAAAGCTGACTTGCAAGTTTCTGGTAGTTGAGATCAATTCCAATGCAAACAAAGGCCAAACAAAACAACCAGTCTCGCAATATCTTGGTGTTCTTAATCACTCCATTGACGATTTCTTCTCCTTGTGGAGCTACAGAGAAAATGATTGAAAAGAGAATCGAAGCCCCGATGAATCCCAATACAAACTTGGGAAATCGTATCCAGATTTCACTAATTTGGATATTAGATTTGGCCTTTTCACCATCGCTATTGGCCTGATCTTCACGTGTGGTCCAATAGGCGGCCACACCAAAAGCGATGACACCGATTAGGATATTTTGAATCATCTTGACTACGACTGCGGTTTCCATCGCGATTGGGCCCATTGTTGCACCAGCAAGACTAACCGCTCCGGTGGCATCTACCGTACCACCGACCCAGGCGCCACCGATCTCTGGTCCAAGCTCTAGCCAGCTTACTGCCATTGGCATAACTGTCATCATTACGGCGGTAAAACAAAGCGAGAGGCCCACTGCAACGGATAGCTCTTCCTTCTTGGCTTTACAAGCTGCGGCAGTTGCAATCGCAGCCGATATACCACATACAGACATGTCTGCTGCAATCACCATATTCAGCGAGGCGGATTTCATGCGTAGCACTTTTTGCCCAAACCAGAAAGTGGTCAGCAAGACAATGGGTGTGACAACCCAAGCGATCAAGATACCAGCAGGACCTAGTGCCAATAGGCGACTGAACAGAACTTCGGCCCCTAGGAATACGAGGCCAGTTTTAATGTAAAGCTCAGTACGAAAGGCCGCTTTGCCATATTTCCCAAACGCTTCTTTTTTGATCGTATTTCCGATTATCAACCCTATCAACAAAGCCCAAAGAGCATAGGACAGGCTGTAACTTTTGATTACGGTCTGGCCTGCCAGAATATTCGCAGCAGTGCCTAATGCAATCAATATCAGAAAGCCAACAAGATACGAAAGGTAATCGGCTTTGGGTCGCATCCAGCGAGACAATGCTGTGAAGAAAATTCCTAGTAGCAAGGCAACTCCAACAACGCCCTTGTAAATTGCCTTTGGCTTCTCAGAGGTGCCTGTGAAAGCATGGATAGGATTCCACTCCCATCCCCCAGGTTTATCAAGCCAGCTATTCAGAGAGCTGGCCATAAATGGATTCCCTTTTTTATCGAAGGCAATTTCACCATAAAACGTGGTAATGCCTAAGATAAGCAACAGCACTGCAAGCCCGACAATGATGGCTACAGAATCGTCTGAGAGCAGCCCTTGCGGTGCATCTTCAACCAAGTTTGTTTCATCTTGCATCGTCATTTGCAGCTTTACCTTGAAGGAACTGGGAATCGAGAATCGGAAAGATCGGAGACTAAGTTACTTAGGATAAAGCGTGCCCGCGGCAGACGTGAACTAAGGGTTCACGTCTGAAAAATGAGCCAAAGATCCGGTGAACATGGTCTGCTTCCGATCAGGACCAACAGAAACCACACCAATTTCTTTGCCTACTAACTCACTGATACGGTCGAGATAGTTACGAGCATTTTGTGGCAAGTCTTCCAGTGAGCGGACTTCGGTAATTTCTTCTTCCCAACCAGGCAAGGTTTCGTAGATCGGTTTGATGTTTCTCAGGTCATCCACATGACTCGGGAAATGCGTGATACGTTCGCCGTTGAGGTCATACGCTACGCAAATTTTGAGTTCGTCGAACGTAGAAAGCACATCGAGCATCATGAGCGATAAAACATCGGCGCCACTCAACCGGGCCGTGTAGCGAACTGCCACGGCATCAAACCAACCACATCGTCGCGGACGACCGGTGGTTGTGCCAAATTCATGGCCCCGTTTACGGATTTTTTCGCCGGTCTCGTCAAAGAGTTCCGTTTGGAACGGTCCGCCCCCAACGCGTGTGCTGTACGCTTTGATGACCCCAATGAGTGTGTCTGCTACTTTGGCCGGAACGCCTGATCCGGCAGCAGCACCTACTCCAGAACTGTTGCTACTGGTCACAAACGGATAGGTTCCATGATCAACATCTAACAGTGCGCCTTGGGCACCTTCAAACAAGATGCTTTTGCCTTCGTCGACGGCGTTCAGAAGATAGTCGGTCGAATCGACCACATATTCTTTTAAGCGATCAGCATAGACGCTGTATTCTTCAAATATCTTTTGGGCATCTAATGGCTCAAACGTGCCGCCGTTCATTAAGCTTTGAATCGTGCGGTTTTTGACCTCAACGATCATCTCAATTTTTTCTTTCAAGCCAGGTCGCACGAGATCGCCTAAGCGAATGGCGAAAGAACGACCTACTTTGTCGCGGTAGCAAGGGCCAATTCCGCGTAGGGTGGTGCCGATATCTTCGCCATCGTTCGTGCTTTGGTTCATGGCACGATCTTCGGCAAAATGCCAGGGGAAGATGATGTGTGCACGATCTGACAGCAGCATGTTTTTGACGGGTATACCGCGAGATTTCAGGCCGTCGATTTCTTCCAAAATCACAGGCGGGTTGATCACCACCCCGGCGGTCACCACGTTCATGACTTCAGGCCGAAGAATGCCACTGGGAATGTGATGTAATTTGTAGACGTTATCTCCATCGACCACGGTATGCCCAGCGTTTGCTCCACCTAAGAAGCGGGCCACGATATCGTGTTTTTGGGTTAACAGATCAACAAGTTTACCTTTAGCTTCGTCTCCCCATTGAAGACCGATAATGCAGGTTCCAGACACCAGCACATACTCCCGTGCAAAAATTAGTTGTCAGTACAAACCCGTATTTTACGGGCAGCTATTACCCGTGGTCAACTGGCCTAGATTGATCAAGATCGACTTATCGGAAGGAAATGCCAGAAAACCTTAGACAGTCGATGTTATTGAGCATTTAAAAAGAAGAACGAAAACTGGCCGTCCCCAAAATGAACCCAAAAAAGTGGCGTTGAGCAACGGCCAAACAGGATTGTAAGGGACGACTTCGATAAGTCTTAGTGTCATGAATCGTTCCTACTGTTTGTTAGAAGCTTTCTCAAGTTCATCGGCTAATGTTATCAAATAGGTTGCCCCCTTTTTATTGTCTCGATCAACGGCCTTAATAAATGTTTCAGGGATTGCATGATCGCCGACTAATGCACCTACTAAAGCTCCGGTCATTGATGCAACCGTATCGGTATCTCCGCCAATTAATATAGCTGTACCAATGGCAGTCAGTAGGCAATTGTGGTGAATAGCAGCGCAGGCGAGTGCTGTAGGCACACTATCCAAGGCACTAATATCACTTCCATATTCGATGAGGTCATCAAGCGATGAGAGTGACATTGCTTGATCTATTTTAAGCCTGAAATTGTTACTTTCTACTGCGTTTGTGATAACTTTCCAGTACTCATCAATTTCGAATTGCTTTACTCTCACCATGTAGGATATTGCATTCGCCATGATTTGAGCGCCTTCGATTCCATGACGATGACAATGAGTAATCGAAGAAGCATCATGGACTGCTGACCTGAGAAGCTCTTGATTTTTAGGAAAGTAGAGCCCCAAAGGTGCAACCCGCATTGCAGCTCCGTTACCGTAACTTCCTTCTGAAAACTCAGCAACACTCGCGTCTTCTACAGTGGCTCCGGTATAGATGGCGTTTAGAACAGCCCTTGTGCCTGCCCCGTATCCTCTCCATGTGTCATAAGACTCTGAGAAATTCTGGGCAAGATTCTCTCTGTTGATGCGGCCATCTTTTAATAAGGATTCAGCAACGCAGATTGTCATTTGCGTATCATCGGTGTAGTACGCATCTTCTTTTAGACTAGTACCATGAATCACATCGAGTGGAGTTTTAAATTGTGAGTTCAGATCACGCGAAGACATCCATTCATACTTGGAGCCTATCACGTCGCCTAAAGCCACTGCTAATAGGCATCCGCGATATTTTTGCAAACGGTTGCCCATCAACAATGCCTTGTGTTAGTCAATGATTAATAGTGGTTTAATTCTGTCCAAATCACGCTTTTTCCAGCACGATGTTATAGGCATAAACATCTATATCGCCGGGTGTTTTTTTGGCGATCATCATCTTTTGTTCGGCGGCCGTTTTTCGATTTAAGAGGCGATCTGGTTCGTTCAATTTGTGGCCAGGGAAGTACATTTGGGTCACAATTTCAACAAAGCCACGTTTGCTTACTTTGAAGTGGATATGCGGCGGTCGCATCCATGTCTTGGATGCTGGATAGGCACCGGGGATGATGGTTTTGAATTGAAACTTTCCTTCTTTTCCACTCGGAACGATGGCCCAACCTTGGAAGTTCTCATCGATTGGGACCGGGTTGGGATCGTGTGGATGTCGATATTTGCCTGCGGCGTTGGCTTGCCAGAGATCGACCGTGGCATCTTCAATCGGTTTGCCATTGGTATCAAGGACTTGCCCTTGAATCATGATGGCTTGGCCTTTGGCAGATTTCTTGTGCCCTTCGATTATGGTTAGGTCAAAGTCTTTGTCTTTTTGAACCATCACCGGATAGAAGGGGCCTGCGGTTTCTTTGGGAGTCGGCATGCCTGCATCTGCGGCACTGGCAAGCATCCCCAAGGTTCCACCCACCGCACCACTGGTGATAAAAGCTCTGCGGTTGGTTTTATCACTATGTTTGTCTTTGTTGTCTTGCATCTGACGTGGTCCTTTTGTTGCGTGGGAATGCCTAAAAGTGAGCGACCAATGATCTTCACTGCTTAGATCTGATTGTAACACACACGCCCAAGAAACGAAACTTTTTGGTTTATGCCTCAATCATTCAACGAGATTGAACTGAGCACTCAGTTTTCTGGTACCGGCTGTCGCCCGATGGAATAATAGGTAAAGCCTAGTTCTTGCATGGTCGAGCGTTTGTAGAGATTTCGCCCATCGAAGATCACAGGGCTATTCATAAGTTGTTTGATTTTAGAAAAGTCAGGGTTCCGGAACTCGGACCATTCCGTATTAATTGCCAGTGCATCGGCTCCTTCGAGTGCATCCATCGGGAACTCGCAGTACTCGATCTTATCGGAGTTATCGATTGCCATTTTTTCGGCTGCCACGTTGTTCATTGCTTCGGGATCGTGGACTTTTAGTGTGGCTCCGGCGGCTAATAGTTTTTCCATCATTACTAGTGCTGGTGCTTCACGAATATCGTCGGTGCGCGGTTTAAACGCGAGGCCCCAGATGGCGATCGTTTTGCCGGTGAGGTCTTTGCCCATGTGGTTTTCGATTTTTACGAGTAGCTCATGTTTTTGCAGTTCGTTGATTTGGTCAACTGCTTTGAGCAAGGTGGGGTCGATGCCAGCTTGCTCAAACATGCGTTCTAGCGCTCGCACATCTTTCGGGAAACAACTGCCGCCGTAGCCAACGCCAGGGAACAAAAATGAGAAACCAATGCGGCTGTCATGGCCAATACCACGACGTACATCGTTGATGTCTCCGCCCATTTTTTGAGTCAAGTTGGCCATGGTATTGATGAAACTAATCTTGGTGGCCAGCATGGCGTTTGCCACATACTTAGTCAGCTCGGCACTCTCTGGCGACATGATCAGAAACGGTTTTTCAGTTCGCAAAAATGGTTCGTAGAGTTCGCGTAATTTTTCGCCTACTTGATCACAGCGAACGCCGACCACCAC
>NVWB01000148.1 GCA_002733575.1 Blastopirellula sp.
GAAATCAGCCGAATGGTTCTTTCTTCTTCTCATTTTGAATCGTCTTTCTCATAAGTCGATCCACATTAACTGCTGGTCCGAAACCTTGCGACCACCTCTGGAAGGAATGACACCTTGTTTGTGTAAGCAGGAACCTTAACTGATCTAGAACAGAAGTGGTTCTGCTCGTTTGAACAGCTGGGCTGAGATTTATTAGTGGATTTCTACCCTTCTTATGTGGCTGCCGGGATTGGTTGCTGCGGGTTAGGTGATTACGACAAACCAGAAACTCCACCTTATCAAATCAACCACATTGGTTCCATGAGCGCCAACGAGGAAACATTATCGATATCATTTTCCAGATATCGTCGATCTTTTCTTTTTCTACTTCAGAAGAGTAATAGCATTTGGAGTCTTCAGCGCGTTCGCAAAGAGAACCGTCTGCTCCTGGAGGAGAGGGAGATATTAAAGAAGGCAACAATGTTCTTCGCGGGCCAAAGCAAATGAGATTTGCATTCGTTGAAGAGCACCGCGCCCATGTCCCAGTCGACCGACTGTGTAATATTTGGGGCGTTACGCCGCGGGGTTATCGTTCCTGGCGACGTCGCCCTCTCAGTCAGCGTCAACGCGATGATATGGTGGTCCTGGCTCATATCCGGAACCAACATCATCTTAGCCTTGGCAGTTATGGCCTTCCACGCATGACGCAGGAGTTGAAAGAGACTGGCCTAGTTGTTGGCCATCGCCGTTTGGTTGGGATTGACCCCACCCAATAAATCCAGTGGAGGTAAGGAACGTCTCGGGCGTATCTCAAAGATAGGGGATCGTTACATACGTCGCCTGCTTGTTTTGGGAATGATGTCCAGGATGCGGTCAATATGGAGCTTGCTCAGATAACCGGCTATTTAGCAACCGCAATAACGGCAATACGGACAAACTACCGTAATCGATTTGTATTTTTTCGAGGTTGCGACATACCCATAATCGGCACATTGTGCCAACAACGGCCATGTGGATTTATTAACGAGCAGTGGACATGTTCATGAACCACAAATTATGGAATTGACATCACAAATATGGAAAATAGGAACTACACTTCAATTGGCTGAAGACACGCCGAAAGTTGCTATGAGCTGGCGCAAATTTTTCACATTCATGCGCTTGTAGGCTTTTTTGCGATGGGTGATGATAGTGGTTTTACGCAGCCCGAGAATCTCGCCAATTTCTGCCGCTGTGCGTCCTTTGATGGTCATTGCTGCCACCTCTCGTTCGCGAGCGGTCAAGTCGGGAAAATTTAATGCCAAACGAGTTTGAATATCTTGCCGCTGCCACTCCGTACCTTTGATTCTGTGGGCAATATGACGCTCAGTTATGGGCAAGATTAGGGCAAGTGTAGCAGCAACCCGGTCGTAAATGGCTTCGGGAAACGGGCCCGATTCAACACTTGAATACAGGCTAATCGAAAGGCCGTAAGAAGCAGTTCGTCGGACGAGTGAAATTCGTGCCGATATACCGGGCCGCTCATAGCAATCCCGTCGGTAGGTGAATGATTCAATTGCATTCTCTTCCTGAATTGTTAGGAAATCGCCATGTCCACCCATACCCAAGAGATATTCGGTATTCTTGTCCGCCGACATGTGCATTTTATACCCTTTGGCAGCCATATCCGCACGGTGTTGGCCGTGTACGCAAACCGTACCGACCAACAAAGGAATATCCCGATCGCCTTGGCAAAAAATTGAAATAAAATCTGCGTCGACCATACTCTTGGCGAGGGCCAAAGCCTGCTTTTCAAACCCAGATGAACCAATGGCCTGGACCAGCGGTACAACCCAGGATGAGTTAATATTAGTTCCCGGCAGCATTCCCTTAATTATGTGTGCACTAATCATGCAAAACCTAATTCAATACTAATCATTTTCCTTTATTCCGCAAATGCTCTTTCAATAACATATTGCCCAGGGGAACTATTGGAGCCTTCTTCAAATCCCAGTTCTTCGCAAAGACTTTTCATGGTCTTAAGAAATTCAACAGAGCCACATATCATTACCCGGTCTGTCACAGGATTCAAGGGTCTGTCATCAGCAAACTTTGTCAACTTCCCATCTTCAATCCAGGTATTGATGCGGCCCATACTTGGGGATTGTTCTCGAGTGGTGCATGCCAGATGAACGAGTTTGCCGTCTACCAACTCTGAAAGCAATTCGTTTTGCGTTGCATCGTCAAATATCTCAAAACCATAGCTCAATTCAACGGTGTTGCGGGTCGTATGTATCAGGAGTACTTTTTCAAAAATATCGTAAACTTCAGGCTCGCGAATAAGGCTGGCAAAAGGTGCGACGCCTGTACCGGTGGAAAACATGAAAAGGCGCTCAGCGGGCAACAGTGCATCCAATACCAGTGTTCCCACGGGTTTAGGGCGCATTACGATCTGGTCACCCTCAGCTATGTGTTGCAAGCGTGACGTAAGCGGTCCGCCGGGCACCTTGATTGAATAAAACTCAAGCGTGTCGGACCATGTGGGAGAGGCAATTGAATAGGCACGCAACAAAGGTTTTCGATCAACCATCAATCCAATCATGGCAAACTCACCAGCACGAAAACGAAAATTTGGTGGCCGTTTTGTTTTGAATGAAAACAGTTCATTGTTGAAGTGCTTTATCTCCTGAACAGTAATTCCGACAAGTCCCTTCGGCAGCTCGGCAACGACTTGGGCATCCATGGTGTGTTCTCCTGGAGTGTGCTATACACACGCTGTAAATCAGTAGTTTTTCAATACTGTTGAACCATGCGGATAAATGATATCCAATCCTCATTAATGAGGAATGCCTCTGATCAAGAAAAGGATTAGACTTTCTCCAAAAACGGAGGAATACAATGGTCAACGAACTCTTTCAAGATATCATCCGCAAACGCCGAAGTGTCCGAAAATTTGAGGCAGGCCACAGTGTTAGCAAAAAAGCACTGAAGCGCATTATTGATTGTGGCCGTTGGGCACCATCAGGTGCCAATGTTCAATGTTGGGATTTCCTGGTCATCGATGAACCGGAAATGCGCGATGCCGTTACCGATGTATTCCAACGCCAGGCGCAAAGGTTGGTCGATCATGCCAAAGGTTTTCCCGCGGTAAAGAAAACTTATCTGGCCAATACGGTGGCCATCGTGATTGTAATTGGAGATCCGCGTTGGAAAGTCTGCTTTCCACAACCTACTTCTCAAGGGTGGGGGAAAGAGTATCTCGAAAATAACGAGGCAATATTTCTGTGCTCACTGGGCGCAGCTATCCAAAACATACAATTGGGAGTGACCGCCGAAGGACTGACGTCAGCTTGGTTGTCTGGGGGTGGAGAAGATATTACCAACAAAGAGCTTTCGGAATTGCTGGGCTATCCCGAGTGGATGCGGGCCTATGGAACAATCCCAATCGGGTATCCTGCGGCGTCGCAAAATCGGCGTTATCGTCGCCCGCTTGAACAAACAATCCACTGGAATGGTTATCAACCAACGAAGTATCGACGGCATGAACAAGTGGATTTCTATGAAAGCATCGTTCGTCCATTTGCCATGTACCGCGACGAAGAATCCATGGAAACATGGGTCGATCGTGCAAAAAAGCTAGGGAAATGGGATTCCGCTTTTACCTCCGCTGAAACAAATCCCGGAGGCAAGTTGCAACCAAGGGCCGATTTCTCTGCTCCGCGAGTTGTAGGCAAAGCAACCAAACGAAGAAACCAAGACTGAGGAATTGTAAATGTTTGCGCGCGAACACATCGAATACAAAGCTCTGGATCTGCCTGATCGCAACAATCTGACAGACGAGCAGATGTTGGATGAAGCCAAAGCGTTTTATGACAAAATGAAACGTCGTCACACTGTGCGTGATTATTCTGATCGTCCCGTCTCGCGTGAAGTGATCGATGAATGTATCCGTACAGCTGGTACAGCTCCGTCCGGAGCCAACCACCAGCCCTGGCATTTTGTGGCGATCTCCGAGGCTGCCTTCAAGCATAGAATTCGATTAGCTTCAGAAGAAGAGGAACGCCGTTTCTACGACGGCGGTGCCGGTGAGGAATGGCTGAAAGCGTTAGAACCAATTGGCACCAACGATGACAAACCGCATCTGGACATGGCTCCCTGGCTGATTGTCGTGTTTGCTCAACGTTGGGGACATTTCGACGACGGCACCCGGTTTAAGAACTACTATGTGCCGGAAAGCGTCGGCATCGCCACTGGATTCTTGTTGGCAGCATTGCACCACGCAGGACTGACAACGTTGACCCACACACCTAATCCCATGAAGTTCCTCAACGAAATGCTTGATCGTCCTTCTTCAGAAAAACCCACCATGATCATTGCGGTAGGTCATCCATCAAAAGATGCCAAAGTGCCTGTTGTTGCAAAGATGAAGAAACCGCTTGACGCGATTCTGACAGTCTGCGATGGCGCCTAGTTCCACTGTGGGACTTTCATTTTTCTTGTTAATATCAATGCAGGCGTAGTAGGATTTGCTTCAAATAACAGGGCAACTCGTAAATTAGTCGCTATTGCTAATCGAATGTGATTTACGCGAATTTTGCTGGTTATTTGGTTATCAATGTTAGCCTAATTTGTAGCAAAAGTTTCCTGATCTAACCGAGACAGGGTGATGCCCCAGACAATATATCGGCAACCAGGTAGCGAATAAAGCGGAGCGCCTGCTGTGTTACGCCGCCAAAGGACCGCAATCCAATCATCACGGAATGTTGGCGTCGGGGCAATAGCACCCATCAAACATCCATCATTATCATTCACAACTAATCCACAAACTGCTAAGGAACTTCGTTCCCCGCGCCCGCAAGTAAAATGACGGTTTCCACGCCTACAGCGCAGACCCTCCGCAATTTTTCTTGCAGTTGCTACCCTTACACTTCGCCAGTGGATCAAGGTTTCAGGGGTGAAACCTTTTCTAAGAGGAAGGAAGATAGTTGCTTACAGATTGAACACTCATGTCAGAAAAAAGTAGGAACTATTCCTACCTTGTGTCATAATAGTAAGTAACGAGAGGAATTGCGAAATGCCAAATGTAAAAAAATCATATTCGGTCGGTAGCCGATATGAAGAATTTATTGCCAGTCAGGTCAAGGGCGGACGCTTCAATAATGCTAGCGAAGTTGTGAGGGCTGGTTTGCGGATGCTTGAAGACTATGAAACTCGTGTTGGAGAGCTGCGGGCTTTGATTGCTGAAGGCAACGCTGACATAAAAGCTGGAAACGTGTTTGAATATGCCAATGCAGAAGACCTAACAAAAGATATTGTAAAACGGGGAATGGAACAATTAGTGTCCAACCCGAAACTAATTGAATGATATCAGTCCTTTATGGTTCATTCGGATTGTCTAACGATTCGAAGGAGCTCACCATGGTTTGGACTGAT
>NVWB01000149.1 GCA_002733575.1 Blastopirellula sp.
GCCGAGAGATCAACGAACTGGTCGAAACCGTCCTGGCCTCGAATGACGCCAAAAACCTCTCCGCATGGTGGCTCTACCGGCTCCTGGATACGCCCGATCAACTACAGGAAAAAATGACTCTCTTTTGGCACGGTCATTTTGCAACCGGCGCCGAAAAGGTTCGTGAACCGCGGCTTATGTACCGGCAAAACCAGTTCCTACGGGAGCACGCACTGGGACGTTTCCCCGATCTGGTACAGGGGATCTCCCGCGACCCTGCCATGCTGATTTACCTCGATTCCGTCACCAATCGCAAATCGCATCCCAACGAAAACTACGCGCGGGAAGTTATGGAACTCTTCTGTCTCGGGGAAGGAAACTACACCGAAAAAGACGTCCAGGAAGTCGCACGCTGCTTCACCGGCTGGGAAATCCGCAGGGAAAAGTTCCGCTTCAACCAATTCCAGCACGACACCGGCGAGAAAACCATTCTGGGCGAAACCGGCCCGTTCGGAGGGGAAAAGGCCGTCAACATCATTCTCAAACAGAAAGCGGCCCCCCGATTCATCGTCCGCAAGATGATCCGCTACTTCATGTTCGATGAACCCAAACCCTCCGACGCCCTCGTCGATCCCCTTGCAGAGAAATTCTTCAACGAAGACTACGATATCGCCCGGCTGGTCGAGCGAATTCTCACCAGTCAACTCTTCTTCTCGGAATACTGTATAGGGCGCAAGGTCCGCTCGCCGATTGAATTTGCCGTCGGGTTGCTCCGAGGACTAGAATCGAAGGCAAACGTCTACCGTCTCCGACAGGAACTCGCGCAGCTCGGGCAGGAATTGTTCTATCCTCCCAACGTCAAGGGCTGGGACGGAGGACGAGCCTGGATCAATTCCTCGACGCTCCTTGGTCGCGCCAACCTGGTCCGCGGTCTGATCGAGCAGGCAAAAAGCCGGTTCACACCGGACAAACTCGCGGAACTCGCCGACAGCCATCATGCCGATTCGCCCGAGAAAATTGTCGACTGGCTTGTCGACGTCCTGTTTTCCGTTCCGCTCCCCGCTGAAGTTCGCCTCCAACTCGTCGACCTGGCCAACCGAGGAGGCAGCCGGGGCAGAAATATCGCAGAAGTCATCCATGCCATGAGCATCCTCCCCGAGTTCCAGATCGGTTGACGATTCCTCACGTCCACAATTACGGAAACAATCCAACCGCACGACAAAAGGACAATCCCATGAACACTACGCGACGCCAGTTCCTCTCGACAGCACTCGGATCCTCCGCGGTAATCTCGCTTTCCTCCTCTGCGCCTAGATTTTTATTGGAAGCCGCCGAACGTGAATCGCAAAACAAGGGCGAATCAATCCTGGTCGTCCTACAGCTCTCGGGCGGCAACGACGGACTCAACACCGTCATCCCCTACGCCGACGATGCCTATCACAAAAACCGACCGAAGCTCCGCATCGCTCCCGATGATGTCCTCAATATAAATGACTCAACCGGATTCCATCCCGCCATGCAGGGATTCTCCGATTTATTGGAGGCTGGCAAGCTTTCCATCGTACAGGGAGTCGGCTATGCCAACCCCAATCGCTCGCACTTCGAATCGATGGACATCTGGCATACCTGCCGTCACAAAGACGAAACCCGCTCCGACGGCTGGCTCGGGCGCTTCCTCGACGGCTCGGCTATAAAAGGTGGCGACGTTCCCGCCATTCACCTCGGTGCCGAAAAACAGCCGCTCGCCCTGGCCGCCCAATCCGTAAGAACGCCTTCCATCCATTCCCTCGAACGTTTTCGCCTCCGGGCGGGCGACAACAAGCAACTGGGAAAAGACATCCAGACGATTACCGCGGCCGATCGCATCGGAAAGAATGATCTGCTCGGCTTCGTCCAGACTAGCACCACCTCGGCTCTCTCCGCTAGCCGGCGCGTCGAACAGGCTGCCGCCGGATATAAAACCGAAATCAATTATCCCGATTCCGGCCTGGCCCAAAAGCTGAAGACCGTCGCGCAACTCATCGACGCCGGCCTCCAGACCCGCATCTACTACGTCACGCTGGGCGGATTCGATACCCATTCCCAGCAGACAGACGCACACCGGGCGCTGATGGGCGAAATGAGCGGAGCCGTCTCCGCCTTCGTTCAAGATATCGCCGCCCACGATCACGGCAAACGCGTGCTACTGATGGCGTTCAGCGAATTCGGGCGCCGCGTCAAGGAGAACGCCAGCGAGGGGACCGACCACGGAGCCGCCGCCCCCATGTTCCTTGCCGGTGAAGCGGTCAAACCGGGTCTGGTCGGCGATCAACCCAGCCTCACAGACTTGTCGGACGGCGACCTCAAGTTCCACACCGACTTCCGCCAGGTCTACGCCACCATTCTTGATCAGTGGCTCCACTGGAACAGCCGGCCGATTCTGGGGAAACAGTATCAATCGGTTGATTGTCTCAAAACATAAAGAGAGGAGGGCACCCAAAATCTCTCTTCGACCTTGAGGCTCATGCCCGAAGACTGTCGCAGGTGAACTAGCCCAGCGACCTTCGGTGGTTGCTTTAAGCGATTCTCAATTCGCTCAAAGATGTGGTAAATGTCTATTCAAAAGAACTTATAATATTCGAAGTTGGATGACCTTGATTTATTCAATGAAATTCTGACGGATAGCAACGTGATTACAACTTAACTAGTGGAAGGATGTTCACGCCGAGGGTCGCTGGGCTAGTTCACCTCTAATAAATAATCCTTCAACTGAAATCAAATCGATTAAATTGGAAGAGTTTGTTCGCCGAGATCGACTTGGTGGAGTGATAAAATCGTACGAGCGAGTTGCGGCTTAGATCTGTTTTGTATCTGCTAAGTAGTTTTCTGAATCGCGGTACGCAACGATTGATATTATCGGTCGGATATTGAGAGGAATTGATATCCTAATTCAGCCTCTGTCATAATGACTACTGCAGTTCTTGGATGGCAAATTGAAATCTAAGTCCAACTGTTACAGAATGTTAGCCGTGTTATTAATTTGTACACGGCGTTTTTCTACAGAGAAGTGCACCTCCCTTTTTTAATCTTTTCTGAATTTTTTCGATTTCCGTGTAACCGGAGCCCGAGTTGTTGTGTATATATACTTGAGTGGCCTGATTGATATAAGACGCTGATCTATCGAATCTGATACCTCATGCGCGGAATCAGGGCACATCATTCATATTGCGCACTAAGACCTGAGGCGTAACGACTGCCGTGAAATCGCGTTTTCCCTCCTCCATTTCACTCATGACAAGATTTCCGCATATTCTACGAATATCAAATAAAGAGATTCCCGCTGTTGAAGGAACAAATCTATGAAACGCCGCTTTGCATTTACACAGGCTCTGCTGGCCTGTCTGGTATGTGTCGCTTGTTCATCCAATGCCTGGGCCGCGGAAAAAACGGGCGCTCAAAAGTCAGCCGCCCAGTTGCTCCCAGGGTCGACCATGGTCTATGCCGAACTGAGCGAACCTAAAGTTCTGCTCGATCTGCTCCTGGAACACCCGCTTCGCGAACGCATTGAACAGCTCGATCAGGTTAAAAAAGCAAAGCAGACCCCTCAGTACCTGCAGTTTCAGATCATTGTCAGCCTTATCGAACTACAGATCGGCATGAAATGGAATGAGGCCTTCAATTCCCTCACTGAGGGAGGTATCTCTGTCGGCTTTGACCCTAAAACGGACGGGGTCGCACTCCTGGCTCAGTCCGAAAGTGCTGACGCTCTGGAAAATCTACGGGACACCTTCCTCAAACTGGCCCGCAACGAAGCCCAGCGAAAGGGGAATCCCGATCCGATTAAAACCACGGACTATCGGGGCATCACCACTTATTCAGTCGGCGAGGCGAAGTTTGCCACGCTCGATTCCTTGCTGATCGTTGTCAACAACGATGAACTCGGCAAGACCATCCTGGATAACTATCTCGACGATAGTGCAGGTTCACTTGCGGACAACGAACAGTTTCAAAATGCGCGTAAAACCATGACTGGCAAACCGACCCTCTGGGCCTATCTCGACGTCGCCACCGTGCGTGCGGCCAATCCCGAAGCCGACTTCTATAATCAGAAAAACAATAATGTAGCCCTCGAATTGCTGATCGGCGGGCTGATTGGCACGGCACAGAAAACGCCCTATCTCACCGCATCGCTCGATATTGACACGCATCGGCTCGCCCTGAATCTTTCCGCACCGCACGATCCCGACTGGATCGGCCCGGAACACGAGTATTTCTTCGGCCCCGGCGGCCAGGGAGCCGCTCCCCCGTTGCTTGAGCCGAAGGAAAATCTCCTCTCCCTCAGCATTTACAGGGATTTCTCCAGCATGTGGCTCAACTCGGCGGATATCTTCACCGACAAGGTCGATGCCGAGTTCGCCCAGGCCAATGCAAACTTGGCAACGCTCTTTTCCGGAAAGGACTTCGGGGAGGAAGTGCTGGGATCCTTCCAGCCGGAAGTTCAGTTCGTCGCAACCCGGCAACATTATGAGGAAGATCGCCCAATTCCAGCGATCAAAATCCCCGCCTTTGCTCTCGTCTTTCGCTTCAAGAATCCTGAACCAATGCGGGCGGACTTCCGCCGCATGTTCCAGAGCCTTATCGGTTTTCTCAATATCACCGGAGCGCAGAACGGTCAACCCCAGCTTGATCAGGATATCGAAAAACTGGGCGACCATCAGATTCTGACATCCACTTATGCCCCTGAGGCGGATAAAAAACTCTCAGAACAGAACAAAATCAATTTCAATTTCTCTCCCTCCGTCGCCTTCGCCGGTGACGCATTCGTGGTTTCCAGCACAAGTCAGCTCGCGCGAGAACTCGTGCAGCTCGTCACGAAACCGCGTGTTCAAGGAGATAAGGCCAAAAACAATTTCGTTCCCAACATCCAGTTAAACACGGACTTTTCTGCCGTTCGCGATACGGTTAACGACAATCGGAATCAGCTTGTCACCCAGACTATCCTCTCCGAGGGTAAGGAACGAGACGAGGCAGAAAAACAGGTTGATCTCATCCTCGAAGCCTTGGGCGCCATCCAAAACCTCAGCCTGCATCTGGATACGAATCAAGAAACGGTTCAATTTGAACTCGAAGTCAACCTAGCAAAATAAGTTCGGCTGCGACAAGATAAATATCGATCTCTGACAATCTTCCGATCATCCGCAGGGAAAGTTCCATGTCGTACGACATCAGCAATATCGATCCTGATTGGGCCTGGAGCCCCTACATTCCCAATGACAGGCAACCCTGGACACGCTCTCTCGCCGCGCATCTCTACCGGCGGGCCGGCTTCGGAGTCAACTTAAACCAGCTCGACGACGCCGTCAAACAGCAGCCCGGTG
>NVWB01000033.1 GCA_002733575.1 Blastopirellula sp.
GTTTTAAACACAGAGGCACAGAGAAAACAGAGGATTGGATTTCAGACTTTATCTTGTAGATCATGTTCATCATTTCGAAAAAAAGATTCTCACGCGAAGCCTCGAAGCCGCTAAGAGGTTTTGCTTCACACCTTCTTGGCGTCTTTGCGTGATTTATTTTTCGATTGTTTGAGGATTGTTTGTGACGCACAATAATCAACCATCGGCTCCAAACAGATTAACAAGGTATCTATCGGGTTTTAGAGACCGTAGCAAGAAGTGTTCGGTGGAGTTCAGCGAGAAGTGTCAAATAATTATATATTTTTTGCCGCCAATTCTTAGCTATCGAAGATTGCCCTGAATTCCTGCGATCTTCTTAAAACGATTGAATCGATTGCACTGGTGCCTTTGGGTAGTTTTGCCAGAGATAACCTGGGTATTCAATCGCATCTTCTTGGTTAGAACGATTACTCTGATTATTTCCATTATACAAATTTACTTACCTTGTTTGAGAGAATATACATTTGTTAAGGAACGATGTTTTATTGATTCATTGCGGTGAACCACAACCTATATTTCAAAACGGATAAGTCGTTATGTGCCATATAGATGGCATCAATTCGGCATTCAGATTTACGATTTATGTACCTGTGATTAATTGAAATATGTTCCCCGTATCCTTCCCTAATACTATTCGAAAATGGGTTTGCTTCTGCATTCTCCTTAGCGGCGGTGTTTTACCAACATCCGTTATGGCACGGGATGTTATTAGCTTTACCAAACCGTATCACGACATCGATATCGCTGTTTCTGAAATGGGAATCATCACACAAGTCTTAGTGAAAGAGGGCGATGTTGTTACCAAGGGACAACTTCTGGCCAAGCTTGATGACACCGAGGCAATTGCAAAATTAAAGATCGCCGAAAAAGCGAAAGAAGCACGCGGTCAGATCGAGGCCGCTGAAGTTGAACTGAAATTGCAATCGAGTGTTGTAAAAAAGACACAAGAACTATTTCGCAATAATCACGCAGAGCAATTCGAGCTAGATCGCGCGATTTCTAGAGAGAGTGTTTTACAAGCAAACTTAAAGACACTGCTTGAAGACATTGAAATCAAGAAGCTTGAATATGAACGCGCGAAGATTCAATTGCGAAGGCGTCAGCTATTCTCTCCAATTGACGGAATCGTGACTGAAATCTATTTCGATCAAGGCGAGTACGTTTCGTTAAATCAACCAGCCATACTGAAAGTGGTACAGCTTGATCCACTGCTGGTTATCTTTTCTGTGCCTGTACATTTAACGAACCGGATTTCAGTCGGGGGGCCGGTGGATGTACAATTTACCGGTTCAAAGCAAACAGTCAAAGGCCATGTTGAATTCATTTCCCCGACAGTTGATCCACAAAGCGCGGAGACCCGAGTTCGTGTTCGCATTCCGAATCCAAAAAACAAATTAAGATGCGGGGCCGAATGTAAATTAATACTTCGTGATAAATCCAAGCCCATTGTAAACCTTGTTATTCCAGAGAGTAGCAGGCAGTACGATGTGCGGTTTGAAAAATAACCCCTTGGAGGAAAAATGAGTACCAACACCATTGAAGATCAATTGATAGCCGCAATTGAAGATTTCCCTCAGATTCAGCAAGCCGCTCATTCACCAGAGCTGCAACGCTTACAACATCAACTTGAGCAGATGGCCGCTTTGATCGATTTGATCTCTCAAATTGAATCCGCCTCTACTTCTCAACAAGCATGTCAACAACTGACCGATTATTTGCAAACCTATTTAGGCGTTCGTCAGGTGACTGTTGGCTTGTGTGCTTCAAATACCCGGCACTGTACAGTTACCGCGATCTCTGGAATGAACTCCATCAACATGCGTGACAATCGAGTCACCATGGCTCAAGCTGTTTTACAGGAATCAATCGCGGTTGATGAATTTGCCGCTTGGCCAGTGACAGAGAATACCAGAAGAGCAGGCTTATTAGCGCACAAGCAGTATGCGACTGAGTTTGGCAGCAACAAACTGTACAGCAGTCCTCTTCGAGATTCCCAAGGGAAGATCGTTGGTGCATGGATGTTCTCTGGAGTAGCAGAGAACATGGATGACACTCAGATTCAACGCTTTATCAAGGCTGCCCAATCACCCGTTGCTTCGGCAATCGGTCTTGTAGGTCGAACTCAAAAAGGCTGGTTGCTTCAATCGGTTCAAAGCTTGCTTGAGCAAGCCATTCAAAAACGGGGTCTCTCTTTAGGACTACTAATGGCCTGCCTGAGTGCCGCACTCTGGATTCCAGTCCATTATCAATCAAAATGTAGTTGCGTTGTTGAGCCTGTGGAACGCCGGTTTGTGGTTGCCCCATTTGCCGGTCTGTTGGATGAAGTCTTAGTGCTACCAGGTCAACTGGTCGAGCAAGGGCAATTGTTAGCTAAACTCGACACGCATGATGTACAAGTTCAGATTGATCAGATGCAAGCGAAGATTCTTCAAGCAGAGAAGGAACGAGACGAATACTTGGCATCTGAAATCTTTGGGAAAGCAAAAGTTGCACAGTACGAAGTACAAAGCCTGACATTAGATTTGGACTTGCTGCATCTAAAAAAACAAGAATTAGAGCTTCGTAGTCCCATCTCAGGTTATGTTGTGAGTGGTGATCTGGAAGATGCTGAAGGAATGCACCTTGAGCAGGGACAAACTTTGTTTGAAGTAGCCCCGCTAGATCAAATGACCATTGAAGTGGCGATTCCAGAAGAGGATTACTCCTACATTCGACCAGAGATGCCTGTTCGCGTTCGACTCGATGCGTTTCCCTTACGCTTAATCGAAGCAACGATCCAAAGCATTCACCCTCGATCTGAAATTGTTGACGATAAGAATGTGTTCGTGGCAAAAGTTCTGTTAGATGATTCAGAGATTGGCCTTAGCCCTGGACTGCACGGTACAGCACGCATTCAAGCAGACCGTTATCCTTTGGGTTGGAATCTATTTCGTCGTCCTTATGCAGCCACTTTGAATTGGCTAGGGTGGTGATCGATGGAAGGCATGGCCGATTTTGCCAGTCGTGACCTCTTGGGATCACAGCTTACGCTCTCCGATGAATTGATCTTCACACCTCAAATTCATGGAGAAGAAATTTACTATCACTTAGAAGTTCCATCGGAAGGAATATTCTACAGTGTTGGCTATTCTGAATATGTGTTCATTTCACTGCTGGATGGCAATACTTCGGTCGCTCAAGCGATTACGGAAACGGCAAGAACTTTGGGCTCTCAAGCCTTGAGTCAGCATCAAGGTTCTCAGACTGCCAAATGGTTGATTGACAATAACTTAGTCCGTTTTTCCAACTCAGCCTCTGGATCAATTATGGGCAAGTCAAAGAACCAGAGCCTCGTTCAAAGAATGAATCCGTTTTGGATGAAGTGGTCGCTGGGATCACCAGATCGATTGTTATCGTTTTTGAGCCTGTTATTTGGTTGGCTGTTCTCCGTTCCAGCAACGCTGCTGGGAATTGGTATTATCTTGTTCGGAGCAGGTTCGCTGTTTTCAAACTGGAATGAGTTTTCAGCAAATGTGAACGGCATACTTTCATCCAATAATTGGTTGTATCTAGCACTTGCCTGGGTCGTATTGAAAGTGGTTCATGAGCTTGGACATGGAATTGCCTGTAAATACTACGGTGGAGAAGTACGCGACACAGGTCTAATCTTCATCCTATTTGCTCCGCTGGCGTATGTTGACGTGACTTCGTGCTGGCGGTTTTCATCCAAGTGGCAGCGTATTCATGTCGCCGCAGCGGGCATGTATGTTGAACTGATTGTGGCAGCAGTTGCTGCGATTATATTGAGCCAGGGAGCCTCGCCAGTTACTCAGAACTTTCTACAAAACTTGATAGTAATGGCAAGTGTTTCAACACTGGTATTCAATGCCAATCCATTAATGCGGTTTGATGGCTATTATATTTTCTCAGACTTATTTGAAATTCCGAATCTGGCCTCTGAAGCGAATCGATATCTCACTGGTCTACTCAAGCGAGTATTCTATGGAGTAAAAATACAACCTTTGCGAATCTTAGGATTCCGACTGTGGTGTATCAGAGTTTACAGCATTGCGAGTGCTGTATGGCGTCTGTTGATTTGTGTTTCGCTAACCACTGCGGCTTCCGTGCTATTTAGTGGAGCAGGTGTGGTTTTAGCAGTGCTGGGAATTGTGATCTGGTTTGTTGTGCCTTGCTTCCGATTACTGGCCAATTTACAGCAACAGCTCTATGAATCGCCAACCACTTTTGTTCGTAGCCTGACTGTGACTGGAACGATTGCTTTGGTCCTGATCGCAACCTGGAACTGGTTGCCCTGGCCAGCAGAAATGACCGCACCGGTGATTGTTGAGTATTCAGATTTGGCAACGATCCGTAGCGAGTCTGCTGGTTTTGTAACGCGAATCAACGTGCGAGATGGTCAGTATGTTAATGAAGGTGATTTACTGCTTCAACTGAGGAATGGTGAACTGGAATCTCGCACAAAAAATCTTCAAATCGATTTGCAACGTAAAGAATCACTCCATCGAATTACTTTGAGCCAAGCCAACTCGGCTCTTGCTCAGGTGGCAGAACGAAATGTTCAAGCGGCGGAAGTCCGTTTAACCGAAGCGAAACGACAGGTCAATGCACTCGCTGTTCGGGCCGATACTTCCGGTAAAATCATTGCCCGTAATTTGGAACAGAAAATCGGAACTTATCTTCAACAAGGCGATGCCATTCTGGCCATTGGCAATGAACAGAGCAAAGAACTGTTGGTTTCGATTGGACAAGAAGAAATTGAAAAAGTTCTACCGCAGATTGGACAACTGACGAACTTCAGAGTCTCAGGCACTGCTATGCAGAGTGGAAAGTTAGATCGTATTGATCCTCGTGCCTCGGTAAACCTGCCTCATCCTGCAATGAGTACTGCAAACGGTGGTCCCTTATCAATTTCATTGAAACGTACAGCAAACAGTGGACAGCAATTAGTCGTTCCTCGTTTTCGTGGAGTGATTGCCCTGCCTACTGAAATCAGTTCTACGTTGGGTGCCGGTGAACAAGGTCAAGCGATGTTTGGTTTGCGGCAAGAAAGCGTCGGGGAGTATTTGTCGGTCAAAATCTACTATTGGTTTGAATCCATTTTGAAACCATCACCCGGAAATAGGCATTCCTCTAGTTCGAGTTAATCATGGGTCTTCGCAATCAGTTAATCCGAATCCAGCTTGCTTTTAGCGAGGTCCACGACCTCGTTAAGCGTTCGTTTCGTGTCAATGAAGCGAATTCATCCAGTTCGCACCTTACGCAACTCGAAGAACGGGTGATGCTCAGTGCAACGCCTCTGGCTGTGGTCGATTGCCCTGAAGATAATGCGGCGGAAGAGCCAGAAGCTGAAGTTTGTGTAGAGTGTCCACAGAGTGAGGATGTAAGAACAGAAGATGAGATGCTCTCTTCCATCGAGAGTCTTGACGAGCAAATGTCCTCGTTACTCAATGAGTCGACTGATCCGCTAGATATCGTTCTGATTGATTCGAGTCTGACTGATGTCGATGTTTTGGTCGATGCGGTCGATGAATCCGCTATCGTTCTTCTGTACGATGGTGTCAATGGCATGATCATTGATGTGTTGGCACAAGTTGAAGCACTGTCCGAGACCAGCGGAAGCGAGATTGCTTCGCTGTCGATCCTTTCTCATGGTGATGGCGGGCAATTCGATCTAGGCGGGCAAGTTGTCACGACGGAGATGACTGCCGAACAAGAATCGGCATGGAGGTCGCTTGCCGATAACTTCACCGACGATGCAAATATCTATGTCTACGGTTGTGAAGTCGTCGATGGTAGCGGTGAAGGCCAGCAACTACTTGATGCTTTATCCCTTTTAACTGGCACCGAAGTCTATGGTTCGATTGATACAACTGGCCTCGGCGGCGATTGGGATCTTGAAGCCGTCTCGATTGGCGGCGAAGACGAACTGGCTGAGGGTGTCATCGTACCGTTTGATGAGGCCGCTTTGTCGACTTATGAAGGCACACTGGCCGTATCCAATCTCGTGGCCCATTGGACATTCGACGATGGCAGCGGACAAACCCTGACGGACATCAGCGGGAACGGCAATGATGGGACTTTGGGTAGTACGAGCGGTTCAGGTTCCAATGACCCTACTTGGACTGTTGACGGCACCCGGGGAAGTGTCTTGACTTTCGATGGAATTGATGATTACGTAAGCGGGGTCGCTGATTCTCCGGCCGGAGACTTCACGATTGCAGGTTGGGGCAATACGACAAGTGGAGGCATTAGTGGATTTCATGCTCTTTATTCAGCTGACACAGAAATCTGGTTAGGTGTCGGTACTAACTTTGGAGCTATCTACCTGTATGTTGGAGGATCTGACGGTTACCTTCGGTCAGCAGATAGTACTTGGACTGAAGACACCTGGCATCATCTAGCTGGTAGTTGGGATGGAACAACGGCCCATGTCTATCTTGATGGTGTTGAAATTATGATGTCCACTTTTGGCACTCTCAATGATCCAGTAGCTACCACAGCTGTGATTGGTGTTTGGTCTGTCAGTTTATCTGATGACTTATGGCACGGTTCGATTGACGACCTGGCCATCTTCGATGAGGCACTCGATAGTACGACAATCAACAAACTGGCCAACGACAGTCCTTTCGCGGTCGATTCGACACTGTCCACCGACGAAAGCGTTGACGTGACAACCGGCGATGTGTTCTCAACCAGTTTTGAGCCCAACGGCGATACGCTCTCAATTGACTCGTACAGCCAAGGCACTGATGGCACGGTCACATATAATAACGACGGTACATTCACTTATACACCCGATGCGAACTTCTACGGTGTCGACACGTTCACTTATACAATTACCGATGGCAACAGCAATACCGATACTGCTACTATTACGGTGACAGTCAATGATGTTGCCCCGACGATTACATCACGGGAAACTGTTGATGCTGATAACGATGGGCAGATTGACCAGATCAAGATCACTACCGATCAGAATTTGGACGATGACTTTTCTGGACTGACCATCACAGTAGCTGGCTACACTGTGACCGGTTATTCAAGCGACATTGCCAACGATAACATTTTCTATGTCGATTTGACTGAAAGTGGCACGCCAGATACCGGTGCTGTTCCACTTGTTACGGTGACGGTGAACACGACCTTGAGTGATGCCACTGGAAACAGCATTGCCGTGGCCGCTGGCGTAGCAGCGGCGGATAAGGCCGCTCCGGTGGTTGTGAGCATGGTCATGTCAGACACGGCCCTAATAGCGGGCGAGACGTCGACTTTGACAGTGACTTATTCCGAGGCAGTGCAGGCTGCCAGCGGACTCATGCCTCAGAACGGCACGCTCTCGGTGGCCACCACCGCAGATGGCGGTGTGACATGGACCAGCACGTTCACACCGACCGATGGCATCGTGGACCCCACGAATCTGATCTTTCTAGTCGGGACGCAGAAAGACCTTGCAAACAATTCTGTATTTGTGGTAGAGGCAACGAGCAACTACACGATTGAGACCACCACACCAACTATCACCGCGCGGGAAACGATCGATAGTGACAGCGACGGCCAAATCGACCAGATCAAGATCACCACCAGTGAGAATCTGGACGATGATTTCAGCGGTCTAACAATAACCGTGGCCGGCTACACAGTGACCGGTTATTCGAGCGATATTGCCAACGACAACATTTTCTATGTCAACCTGACTGAAAGCTTTACGCCAGATACTGGTATCACTCCAACCGTCACGGTGACTTCGAACACAACCCTAAGCGATGCCAGTGGCAACAACATTACCGTAGACGCAGGGGTGACGGCCACCGACAAAGCGGCGGCAGTGATCGTCAGCGCCACTGCGACAGTAGGCTCCACCGAATTGACCGTTACGTTTAGTGAAGCAGTCGATACATCGAACGCCGGCGTGGGTAACTTGTTAGCCAGTGATTTCGGCTTCGTCAATGTCTCGGGCGACGGTGCGACTTCGATCAGTTCAATAGGCGGCGATGCCGATGGCACCGATAACGTCGTCACGATCACGCTCGACACACCGTTTGTCGCGAGTGACTTCAACACGGATACCATCGCAGCGGCAGCTGGCCAGATTTACGATTTGGCAGATATTGCCGTTGACACCACGGCGGTGACAATTACCAACACCGATGTTAAGGCACCTACGATCACAACGCGCGAAACAATCGACGCTGATAGTGACGGTCAGATTGACCAGATCAAGATTACCACTGACGAGAATTTGAATGATGACTTCAGCGGTTTAACCATCACAGTCGCTGGCTATACCGTGACCAGCTATTCAAGCGACATTGCCAACGACAACATCTTCTATGTCAACCTGACCGAAAGTGGGACATCGGATACTGGTGTCATTCCTACAGTAACATTGACGGCGAACACAACACTAAGCGATGTTAGTAATAATAACATTGATTTAGATTACAACTGGTGGGATACCGACTGGCAAAACCGAACCAAGATCACCTTTAATAATTCCAACAGTAGTGTGGATTTATCCGACTTCCCGGTCTTAATTTCACTAACCGGAACGAACATCGACTTCGACAAGATTAAAGCCGATGGTGCTGATATCCGATTCGTCGATAACGATGGAACGCTACTGAACTACCAGATCGAATCTTGGGACGATGGCACCGAAACCGCGAGCATTTGGGTCAAAGTTCAGCAGCTTGATCAGGCATCCAACACCGACTTTATTCACCTGTATTATAACAACGGGGCTGCCTCGGATGCTCAGAATGCAGCGGGCGTATGGGGGGCCAATTATTCGGCTGTACTCCATCTCAATGAGACGGTTACCGATGGAGACACTTCTGGAACTCATATCGACTCTACCGGCACGAACACCGCCAGTCAGAATTACAATGATGATATCACGGGCCTAATCGGACAAGGTCAATACTTTGACGGAACGGATGACTATATCGTAATTGACGATGACGATAGTCTCAGTTTTGGCAATGGATCAACAGATAGCCCCTTTTCGCTATCGGCCTGGATAAATCGCGACAGTGGGGGTGACCGAGGTGTCATCCTATCCAAAGACAATTTCACGAATGTGGAGTATGAGTTCTGGGTAGGTGGATCAGATAAGTTGAATTTTAATCTGCATGACAGCGGCGGTGATATACTCTCCGTCAAATCCAGCGTTCTCATTGGCACAGACTGGACACACGTGACAGCCACTTACGATGGTAGTGGCAATATCAGTGGACTGAAGTTGTATGTCGATGGACAGGAAGTCGCCGTGACTGACACATCTTCAGGTGTCTATGACGCCATGTCAAACACAAGCTACAACCTAAATATCGGCGAGGGAGGCTACACAGATGACTACGATTTCGATGGCATCATCGACGAAGTACGTGTATCGAGCACAGAACGTTCGGCAGACTGGATCGAAGCCTCGTATCTGTCACAAAGTGGGTTATTCACTTTTACGAATTTCGGTAACGAACAATTGCAGTTATCGACAGCGGACAGCGCTGTACCTGTTGTAAGCATCACGCGTGACGATGCCAACCCAACCAATGCCAGTTCCGTTGTGTTCAGTGTCGACTTCAGTGAAGATGTGACCAATGTCGATGTATCAGACTTTGAATTGGCCCTCTCTGGCGTAACCGCCAATTCCATGATTACCCTTGGGAATGCCGGTGACAGTGATGATTCGACCTATACGATTACAGTCGATACCGTGGCCGGTAATGGAACTCTCGGACTCGATATCGCAGGCGGTAACAACATAACTGATTTAGCCACCAATTCGTTGAGTTCAACACTGAATGCTGATGAAGAATATACGATTGACAACATCGATCCTACCGTATCAATCACACGTGACGATGCCAATCCTACCAATGCCTTGACAGTTCACTTCAGTGTTGACTTTAGCGAAGACGTGACGGGAGTTGATGCAAGCGATTTTGATTTATCTCTCAGTGGAGTCACTGCCAACTCTGTAGTGGTTGTCAGTGATGCAGGTGATAGCGATGCTTCAACCTATACAATCACGGTCAACAATATCGCCGGCAACGGCCAACTTGGATTAGAACTTAGTGGAAGCCACAACATCACTGATATGGCAACGAATACAGTCGATTCAACACCGCCCGTAGATGAAGAATACGATGCGATTGACAATACGAAACCAACGGTGGCCATCACACGGGATGATGCCAATCCAACTAATGCAAACTCGGTCGTCTTTAGTGTTGATTTCAGTGAAAATGTAACTGGAGTCGATGCGGCAGACTTCACGCTGGCTCTATCTGGTGTCACCACCAATAATACCATCGTGATTGGCGATGCTGGGGATTCAGACATTTCAACCTATACCGTGACCGTGAGTATGATTGACGGAAACGGTACGCTTGCTTTAAACATTGCTGGAAGCAACAACATCAAGGATATTGCTACCAATACGCTTGATCTAACACCCACGACTAACGAAAACTACGACATCGACAATATCGCACCAACAGTTACCTCCATCGAAACCGTCGACATTGATAGCGATGGATACATTGATGCAATTCACATCACGTTCTCTGAAGCGGTTGACGACTCGACCATCAATACCAATGACTGGAACATTACAGGAGTAACCGGAGCGGCATTTAGTTCGACCACGAATAGCGACACGGCCAATGATACCGATATCTATATTACATTCACCGATGCAGTGCTCGATACTGGAATCACTCCGAATGTTTCGTACGCTCAAGGCACTCTTGCGGACCCTAGCGGAAATCTACTCGCTTCAAACAATCCATTTACCGGTATCGCGACAACCTCAGACAAAGCCGCACCGGTGATAACGGCTTCACAAAGCTTTAACATCTCTGAACTAGCTGCCAACATGGCCAGCGTCGGCACAGTAGCGACTACCGAATCTGGGGCATTGCAAGATTGGACAATCACCGCCGGGAATGGTGATAACATCTTCGCAATCAATTCCACTTCGGGTGAAATCACCATCGCCGATAACACCAATCTCAACTACGAAGCTACCACTAGCTACACACTCAGCATTTCGCTAAGCGACGGAGCAAACACTTCGGCCATCGAGACCGTAACAATCAACGTAACCAATATCAACGAAGCCCCAACCAATACAGTCCCGAGTACGCAAGCCGTCGATGAAGAAACGACCACTGGCTTCAGCGGAATATCAATTAGCGACACAGATGCGGGCAGCAATAACTTAACGACACGTTTACAAGTCAGCAATGGAATTGTGAACATCACGCTCTCAGGCAGTGCTTCGATTAGTGCTGGGACCAATGGAACTGGTGACTTAACGATTCAAGGTTCGGTTACTGATATTAATAATACGCTCAGTTCACTCACGTACACTGGAGATACTGACGTTGTCGGAACCAATGCTGATACGCTAACCATCACGACCAACGATCTTGGCAACACCGGCAGCGGTGGTGCGAAGCAAGTTATTGATACGATTCAAATCGACATTGGTGATGTCAATGATGCCCCGACAGCTACCAATAATACGGTTATCACCAATGAAGACATCGATCATGTTTTCTCCGCAAGCGACTTTAATTTCACAGACATCGATGGAGACACATTAGCCAGTGTACAGATCACCTCGCTAGAAACCGCAGGAGCGTTACAGCTTTCAGGCAGTGATGTCGTGTTGAACCAAGTGATCACCAGGGCCGATATTGATGCTGAAAACCTGATCTTTGCTCCGGTAATGGGCGAAAGCGGGACAGGTTACGACAGCTTCGAGTTCAGTGTCAACGATGGCACGGTCGACAGTTTATCTTCGTATGTGATGACCGTTGATGTCACGCTCGTAAATTCTGCACCAACTGCAACTGGTGAATTGTACAGCATCTTACAAACCGAAGTATTGAATGTTACATCACCAGGTATTATCGCAAACGATCAAGACGTGGATGGCGATCCATTAACTGCTGTTTTAGTCTCGAATGTATCCCAAGGAGTGCTGACACTTTCCAGCGATGGTTCATTTACTTACACCCCGGACCTCAGCTTTTTTGGTACAGACAGTTTTACCTATGCGGCATTTGATGGATTAGCTTCCTCGCCAACAGTTACGGTCACGATTGAAGTTGAGGCACTTGGACATGTCGTTGAAGAACCCGTTGAAGAAGAACCTGCAGCAGACCCGGAGCCCGAACCTGAACCGACACCTGAAGCAGAGCCGGTTGTTGAATCAGAACCAGTGATCGAGGAATCGAATCCTGAAGCTGAAGAAGCGACATCCGCATCTCCTGAAGGTGTACGACCGCCGACCCAGGCTACTAAAAAAGAGACTGCATCTGCGAAAGATGCCAAACAAGCGACTGAGAGTCAAGACTCTGCCGAGGCGGATGCCGAGTCAGAAGAGTTACTGGTAACCGCCAGTCAACAAAGTACACGTGGCTCTGACGCAGCTCAATATAGAACATCTCAGAATGATCGCACTTCACAATACTCCCGTTCCAAATCAATTGACATTTCACAAGAGACTGCGGTGAACCTGATGTCAAGTTTCGAGCAGTGGTCCACAGAGATTGATCAAAAAGATATTGATGGCCCACAGTTAACTCTCGGAATTGAAACAAGCTCTGTTATCACGGTCCTGTCAATTGGATATGTCATTTGGTCTATCCGTGGCGGGCTGTTCCTTACAAGCTTCGTCTCAGTGGTTCCAACATGGAGTTTCTTCGATCCACTTCCAATTCTAAATTCGGAATTGGAATCGTTCAGCTCTGCTGGTGAAGAAGAAAGTTTAAGCGATTTAACTAAAAGCGAATAACCGTACAGCAAATCACATCAAGTGAATACCATGAAAAAACTCCTATTAAGAATTCCCGTTGCGTTACGCATAGCCTATGGCTTGACTTGCTCGATGTCGTGTATTTTCTTAGCGGCATCCTTAATGGGACTGTTTCCTGATATGCAGGCCGAACAGATTCGCAACCGAGATCGTTTCTGCATGCTAACTGCCGAAAGCTATGTGTCTCTCATCAATGAACTTGATTCTCAGCAGATGCAAGCACATCTCGAAGGAATTGCCCGCAGCAACTCAGACATCCTCTCGATTGGCATTAGAAAAAACGATGGTCATTTGATGTTTCAAGTTCACGACCATGCGAAGAACTGGTCCATTGACCAAGATGGCAAACTGGCTGAATCCAACTTCAGTATTCCTCTCGATGCAGGGGGGAAACGATGGGCTACGATTGAAGTCGCGTTTGTCCCGCAAAGCGATTTTGTGAGGTATTGCAACCTTTTAGGCCCCGGTATTATTCCATCACTTGCGATTTCATTCCCTTGTTTTATTGTGTTTTATTTCTATTTGAGTTCCATTTTTACTCCGTTTAAACCATCCAACTCAATTCCCCATCGGGTGCGTGAAGCTTTAGACTGTTTGTCTGAAGGTTTGATCATTATCGATTTAAAGCAGCGGATTATGCTGGCCAATCAAGCGTTTAAAGAATTAACTTCGAAAGACGATGATGAAATTCTTGGTTTGGTAATCGAAGAATTTCAGTTCTCAGCAAACAGTGAGCAAGCAGACGAGTCTTTCCCTTGGATTCACACGCAAGACACCGGAGAATCAGTGTCAGGCCGGCTACTTAGTTATCAGAGCAGTGACGAAAAAGAGTACACGTTTTCTGTTAGTGCGAATGTCATTAAAGATGATAACGGAATTGTTCAAGGAGTCATTGTCAGTTTTGAAAATGTGACGGAACTCGAAAACAAAAAACAACAATTCAGTTCGATGGTAAACGAATTAGAAGATACCAACAAAGAACTGGAGTACTTGGCCACACGAGACTCGCTGACAGGGTGCTTGAATCGGCGATCCTATTTTGAGAAGTTTGAAAAATTGCTCAAAGAAGCACAACAAGAGAACTTGGCCATTTCAGTGATGATGGTTGATATCGATTTTTTCAAATCAATCAACGACAACTATGGGCACAGCATGGGAGACATTGTGTTAGAAAAAGTGGGGGCCACTCTGCAAGAGGCAGCACTGATTTCAGGTTTGGCCTGTCGCTATGGCGGCGAAGAATTCGCACTATTAATGCCTGATGCCTCAATCGACGAAGCAGTACAAGTTGCAGAAAAAATCAGACAAGCGATTGAAGATTTAACCTTTCCTGATTTCAGTATTACGACCAGCATTGGAGTTTCCCAGCGGACTCCTGAAACAAAATCACCTGAAGATCTATTAGATCAAGCCGATAAGTGTCTCTATGTGGCAAAACGCAATGGCCGAAATCAAGTCGTTCGGTTTGATGAAGTCCCAGACGAGACGGTTATCGACGAATCAAAAATCTGTCGGACCAAAGAAGAGGAAGAAAGCCGGAAATGATAGACTCGATCAATTCGGATACAGTTACGGATACAGCTACAGACTATCCATATAAATATCAAGAAAAGAAGAAAGCCGTAAGTTGTTGTCAACTAACGGCTTAACAAAGCGGAGGCGACAGGACTCGAACCTGCAATCGGTTGCCCGACGATGGATTTCAAATCCACTTCCTAGCCAATTCGGCTCGCCTCCAGATGGAACGATGACCGAAGTCATGTCCCATTGCTGCACTAAATTTAGCTTCCAGTTAGATTTGTGTCAACGCAACCTAGTGCTCTTGAACAAGTTATGCCGAAATTGTCCGGTTATTCGGGCTGATTTTTTGTAGAATTGGGTTGAACTTTTTAGCTTCGGGCACAGATGCCACTATTAAGTGAGAGCACTCGTTGACGAAATAGCGTAAGTCTTGTATAAATGGTCGTTTGCATCTAAAATTTTGGCTCTATAGAGAGCTTTCATTAATAATATTACTGTTTAGGAGAAACTCGTGCCGGTCATTTCTGAACGAGCTAAAGAATTGAAGCGTCGTCGTCTACGGAAGAAGAAGTATCAAAAGTTCAAAGATCTTCTTTCCAAAAATCCTTCTGCAGAGCAAAAGCAGCGGATCATTGATAAACTACGCAAGATGACCCCTGGTGCTGAGCAACTCATCAAAGACTGGGGCCTAGCCTAGTTTTTGTAAGTCAATCAAAACAAAGAACAAAGCCTTGTTACCATTGTAACAAGGCTTTGTTTATTTCTTGGACCTTCTCTTTTCAACTGACAAGAGAAGGCTCGGCAGTTGGTGCCGAGCTAAAAATAAAGTTCTCTCCATCAAAATCAATCTGGGCCGTGTTGCCGGTAGTAATATCACCTTTCAGCAACATGGTAGCCAATTGATTTTGCAATTGGTTTTGCACCACTCGCTTCAACGGTCTTGCACCATAGATAGGGTCGTATCCTTCCTCGGCAAGTCCGTCTTTGGCCACATCAGAAACTTGCAATCCGATTCCTTTCTCGTCTAGCAATTGAGCCAGGAGTTCAACTTGCAGATCAACAATTTTACGCAGTTGATCTTTCGATAACGGATCAAAGATAATGGTTTCATCGACCCGATTTAGGAACTCCGGTAAAAACTGGGTTTTTAAATTCGTGAGGGCCGCTTCTCTCACCTCTTCGTCTGATCCACCTGCTGCCCGAATATGCTGAATGGCCTGGCTACCGATATTCGAGGTCATCACCACAATTGTGTTGGTAAAATCTACCGTATGACCATGGTTGTCGGTGAGTCGCCCATCGTCGAGAACTTGCAATAAAATATTGAACACATCGCGATGGGCCTTCTCGATTTCATCGAGAAGAATCACCGAGTAAGGTCTCCGGCGTACCGCTTCGGTCAGCTTGCCCCCTTCTTCGTAGCCCACATATCCTGGAGGGGCACCAATGAGTCGACTGACTGAATGTTTTTCCATGTATTCACTCATGTCGATGCGAACCATCGCGTGTTCGTCATCGAACAAGATCTCAGCCAATGCTTTACAAAGTTCCGTTTTACCAACGCCGGTTGGGCCTAAGAAGATAAATGAACCGATAGGTCGATTGGCATCCTGCAATCCACTGCGACTACGACGCACTGCATTGGAAACGGCAGTAACGGCTTCCGCTTGACCAATCACGCGCTGATGCAATCGTTCTTCGAGAACCAACAGTTTCGCTTTTTCTGTTTCCAGCATCCGCGAAATGGGAATGCCTGTCCACTGGCTCACGACTTCGCCAATTTCATCTTCTGTTACTTGCTCTCGCAGAAGTCTGCGTTGAGTCGAGGATTCATCTTTTTCTGGCAATTCGACTTCGGCATCGATCCGTCCTTGCAAGGCATCTTTCTGCTTTTGTAATTCAAACAACTGTTGATAGTCTTGTTCTGAGACAAGATTTCCGGCCGCTTGTTTCTCCTGGATGTTCGCGTTTAACTGCGAATACTGTAGCTCTACCGCTGCCAACTCCTCACGCACTTTGGCCACATCACCGAGACCTAATTTCTCCGATTCCCACTGCTCACGTAAATCGGCCAATTTGCGTTTTTGAGAATCCATTTCTTCCTGGATTGATTCCCTACGTTCAATCGCGGTGTCTTCTGTCTCTTCCGCCAGTTGACGATGAGCCATTTCTAATTGTGTTAATTGACGCTGAACAATGTCAATTTCAGCAGGAACACTTTCCAATTCGATCGCCAACCGACTTGCGGCTTCATCCATCAAATCGATGGCTTTGTCAGGCAAAAAGCGTTCCGTGATATATCGTGAAGAGAGTTTTGCTGCGGCCACTAAAGCCGAGTCTTTGATTTTTACGCCATGATGCGATTCATAGCGAGATTTGAGCCCTCGCAAAATGGCAATCGTGTCTTCCACTGAGGGTTCCCCGATATAAACCGGCTGAAAACGTCGTTCGAGTGCTGCATCTTTTTCAATGTGTTGGCGATACTCGTCCAACGTAGTTGCCCCAATGCAACGCAAATCTCCGCGTGCCAATGCAGGTTTTAGTAAATTGGCCGCATCTGCCCCGCCTTCGGCTTTGCCTGCACCAATAACAGTATGAAGTTCATCAATAAAGAGGATGACACTCCCATCGGCATCTTGTACTTCTTTGAGAACAGCTTTGAGTCGTTCTTCAAACTCACCTCGAAATTTGGCTCCAGCCACGAGTGCGCCCATGTCGAGTGAGATCACCCGTTTATGCTTTAAACTGTGTGGTACATCGCCTTGAACAATCCGCAGTGCAAGCCCTTCGGCAATCGCCGTTTTACCCACACCAGGCTCTCCGATTAGAACCGGATTGTTTTTTCTTCTACGAGACAGCACCTGAATGGTCCGGCGAATTTCTTGATCGCGGCCAATCACAGGGTCTAGTTTCCCTTGATTGGCGAGTTCAACCAGATCGATGCCATACTTTTCCAATGACTGAAACTTATCTTCAGGATTTTGATCGGTCACGCGACTACTTCCCCGAACCGATTGCAGCGCGGCCATCACTTCTTTATCAGTGATCGCGTTGACTTCTAAAAGTTTATTCGCGGATGAAGCATTGCGTGTGATCGCCAACAGTAGATGTTCGGTAGAAACATATTCGTCTTTCATGACGTCTGCTTCGCGCTGGGCCGCCTGAAAGACTTGATCCAAGTCAGTAGACATCCGAGGGCCTTCACCACCTGTTACTTTCGGCAGCCGGCCTAGTTCAGACTCAATCATGCTAGAAAGTTGAGATCGGTCTGCCCCGATTTTATCGAGAATCGGTTTAACAATGCCCTCATTTTCGTTCACCAATACAGACAGCAAGTGAACAGGCGTCATCTGTGGATTACCAGCATCCGCACTTAGTGATTGAGCCTGCTGAACGGCTTCCTGGGCTTTCAGGGTATATTTATCAAATCGAATACTCATAACGATTTATCTCCTATTTTTAATTCAAATGGCGCGCAGGGGCAGCGTCAAGGAACTGCTGCTAGTAAACGGACGCGTCGAAAATTAAAGACGATTGATGAAGTAAAACAAGGTGGCGGCAACTTCAGCGATTAACTGAAGTTGCCAGCCTTGTGTAACTGACGCGTATTCGGCAAAAAGGTAGATGAGTTAAGCCGATGCTTCGTGGAATAAAGAAGTCTCGATAGTGACGTTAGTCTTTCTTGACTTCAAATTCAGCATCAATGGCATCATCATCTGCATCTTCTTCTGCCGAAGCGGTTTCTGCTCCAGCGGTTGCTGCGGCTGCCGCAGCAGGGTCACCAGCATCTGCACCTTCGTACAGAACTTTGCTGACCGCGTGCGAAGCTGCTTCCAACTCACTGACTGCAGATTTAATCGCTTCCACATCTTCGCCTTTAGCCGCTTCACGAGTTTTCTCGATCGACTTCTCAAGTGGCTCACGATCTGTTTCCGTGATTTTTTCTTCGTTGTCCTTGATCAGCTTTTCAAGCTGGAAGCACATCGAATCGGCCTGATTGCGTAAGTCGGCCAGTTCACGTTTTCGTTTATCATCGGAAGCATGCTCTTCAGCATCCTTTCGCATTCGTTTGATTTCTTCCTCTGAAATTCCAGACGATTGCTCAATCCGCACGGTTTGCTCTGTACCGGTACCCACATCGCGGGCCGAAACATTAAGCATGCCGTTTTGATCGATATCAAACTTGACTTCGATTTGTGGCATGCCTCGTGGGGCTGCTGGAATTCCTTCTAAATTGAATTCGCCCAGTAAACGGTTATCGGCCGCCATCGATCGTTCACCCTGGAACACACGAACTGTCACAGCCGCTTGGTTGTCATCGGCGGTTGAGAACGTCTGTTTTTTCTCGGTAGGAACGGTTGTATTGCGTTCAACCAATTTAGTGAAAACACCGCCCATGGTTTCGATACCCAGTGACAATGGCGTTACATCCAACAACAACACATCGGTACGATCTCCAGAGAGAACGCTGGCCTGAATTGCGGCGCCAGAGGCTACCACTTCATCAGGGTTCACCCCTTTATGCGGCTCTTTTCCAAACAGGTCTTTGACCATCTCTTGGACTTTAGGAATTCGAGTTGATCCGCCGACCAACACAACTTCATCAATCTCACTTGGTTTTAGTCCAGCATCGGCCAGTGCTTTTTCAACTGGCACGCGACAACGGTGAATTAACGAGTCAGTCAATTCCTCAAATTTTGCACGTGTAATGCTGACCTGTAAATGTTTAGGACCAGCAGCATCGGCTGTGATAAACGGCAAGTTGATATCGGTTTGTGCTTGCGAGCTCAACTCTTTCTTCGCTTTTTCACACGCTTCTTGCAAACGCTGCAAGGCCATTTGATCTTGGCGGAGATCGATGGCATTTTCTTTTTTGAACTCATCGGCAACGTAGTTGATTAGTTCTTCGTCAAAGTCATCACCACCCAAGTGTGTATCACCAGAGGTACTGATCACTTCAAACACGGTTCGTTCGGAGTCATCGTCACCTTCTGGTGGTGTAACTTCGAGAATCGATATATCGAAAGTACCGCCCCCGAGATCGAAGACCGCGATTTTTTCGTTTTTGCCCTTACCCAATCCGTAAGACAACGCAGCGGCGGTTGGCTCATTGATAATTCGAGCAACTTCCAAGCCGGCGATTTGGCCAGCATCTTTGGTTGCTTGCCGTTGCGAGTCATTGAAATATGCAGGCACAGTGATGACTGCTTTATTGACTTTATGCCCCAAGTACGATTCAGCTGCTTCTTTCAATTTTTGAAGAATTTTTGCTGAAATCTCTTGTGGGGTGTAGTCTTTATCGGCAATTTTGACTTTCACATATTCATCAGCGGCACCTACGATTTCATAGGGAACCATTTTTTCTTCGGAGCCGACTTCATTGTGGCGTCGGCCCATGAATCGCTTGATCGAATAAACTGTTTTAGTCGGGTTGGTCACTGCCTGACGTCGAGCAGGCTCTCCAACTAAGACATCGCCCTTGTCAGTAAATGCAACAACGCTCGATGTAAGCCGGTTACCTTCTGCATTGGGGATAATTTTAATTTCGGAACCTTCCATTACTGAAACAACTGAATTCGTTGTTCCCAGATCGATCCCGATAATGGTTTCGCCTTCTGCCATGATAATTCTCCTTTTTGGTACGAGTTGTTTAACTCGCTTTATTATTTATTTGCTATCTCAGCTCAAATGTCGATTCAAAATCTGCCGAGGTTTACCTAAATTTATTAATAGTAATTTAAAGCAAAGAGTGTGCCAATTGGATTGAAAGTCGAATTAATTCAACCTAAAGTATTATACAGTAATGAGATACAGTCATTGGCAAACAATCGTGGCAGTCCACCGTATTTGCCTGAACTCTAGTTACTGCCATATTGGCAGTAATATCAAACCGCCGTTTAGGGGCTATATTTCATGACGCTTGATTTGCTACCTGCGAAATTTGTTAAGATCTGAACTTCAAGTCAGCAGAGTTCGGTTCAGCAGTCTCGATCCAATAATTAGGTGAGGAAGCAGTAGTTCGATGGCAAAAAAGAAATCTGGCCAAACATCGGCTGTCAAAAAATCGATTTTAAAGCTTGATCAACAACTGTTGAAATTGATTAACGAGCGTGCGCAAATCGTCAAAGATGCTTCCGAGGGCGATGCGCAGATCGATATCCAATTGCATCTCAAAAATACGGATTTTGAGGCCCTATCAAAGCAAAATAAGGGGCCAATCCATGAGAATTCGCTCCATGCAATTTATCGGGAAGTAGAAAGTGGCTGCCGAGCGATATCCTCCCAGCAGAAAGTGGCCTATTTAGGTCCACAGTTCAGCTACAGTCATCAGGCAGCCATCGAACGATTTGGCCAATGTGCCGATTTGGTTCCTGTAGCCACCATTGCCGCTGTTTTTGAAGAAATCGACCGCAATCAGGCCGATTTTGGGTTGGTTCCCGTCGAAAACTCCAACGATGGACGAGTCACTGATACGCTCGATATGTTCGCAAAATTGCCGGTGAAAATCTGTGGTGAAGTCCAACTACATATTCACCACAATCTATTGGCCATGTGCCAGCGTGCCGAGATTAAAGAGGTTTACAGCAAACCGCAAGCGATTTCACAGTGCAGGAATTGGTTGGCAAAACATTTGCCCCAAGCCAAACTATGCGAAATGACCAGCACTGCTGCTGCGGCCCAGTTAGCGGCAAAAAAACCGGGCATTGCGGCAATTGCCAGTCGGGCAGCCGGAATCAATTATCAACTCAATACCGTAGCGGCAAACATTGAAGACAACCAACATAATGTGACCCGTTTCGCAGTTATTGGGCACCAAACCGGCAAGCGAACCGGAGATGACAAAACGACTTTAATGTTCCAGCTAGAGCATAAGCCTGGCGCATTAGCCGATGCGATGACCATTTTCAAACGCCATAAATTGAATTTGACCTGGATAGAGTCTTTCCCATTACCAGGGAAAGGGAAAGAATATCTGTTCTTTGTGGAAATGCAGGGCCATCAAAACGACCTGAAACTGCGCAAAGCAATCGCATCTTTGGAGAAAAAGTCGGTTCGATTAGATACTCTGGGCAGTTATCAGAATACCGAGCCTATCGAATAACACTCGTAATTGGTGCTCTACATTGGCACTTTAAAGCCATAAAAGGCAGGCTTTTTCCTAAAAACTATCGATTCTAGGCAGAAGAACCGGAATTCTACAGCGAATCTCCTATCAGTTTGCAGTGAGTGCCATGGACGAAAGCAATTACTTCGTGATAAACTGGCGGATTCGCAACACCTTGCCATAGCAAGGCTTGCATATAATTAAGTTAATTAAATCTGAGCTAGGCCAGAGAACTAGCTCGCTTCAGGAGTTTGCAGCGTGAGACGTCCTTTTATTGCTGGTAACTGGAAAATGAACACCACCAAGGCAGATGCCGTTGCGCTGGCATCTGCACTTGCTTCAGGCATTAATGCAGATGCAAACGCCGATGTGGCCGTTTGTCCTCCAGGCGTCTATCTTGATGCGGTTGTTGCTGCGGTTAGTGGATCAGCCGTTGCTGTTGGTGCTCAAAACATGCACCACGAAGCATCTGGTGCCTACACTGGCGAGTTATCAGGCGGCATGCTGCAAGATATTGGCTGTACTTACGTCATCTTAGGGCATAGCGAAAGACGCCATGTGTTCGGAGAATCAAGCAGTGACGTCAACAAAAAAGTTCATACAGCATTGGCATTGGGCCTAAAGCCCATTGTATGTGTTGGTGAATTGCTAGAAGAACGAGAAGCAGGCAAAACAGCGGATGTGAATTCCGAACAACTATACGGTTCGCTTGCCGGAGTCACGGCTGAGCAAATGGCCAACGTAACGCTTGCCTATGAACCAGTTTGGGCTATCGGAACCGGCAAAGTTGCCACGCCAGAGCAAGCAGAAGCCGTGCATGCTGATATTCGCAAGTTCTTGGCTTACCGATATAATGACGAAGTCGCAAACTCGGTTCGTATTCAATATGGCGGAAGTGTGAAGCCAGGCAATGCAAACGAATTGCTGTCGCAACCGAACATTGATGGTGCCTTGGTCGGCGGAGCCGCACTTAGTGCAGAGAGCTTCCTCGGAATCATCGCTGCCGCTTAATTTAAACTCTTACATTAACTTGAGTGTTTCCAACGGATGGAATCACTTTTACACCTCCCCACAATAAATTATTGGATTGCTGATTATCATGACAGACTTCATCCTGATGGCCGATTGGAAACAATGGATAATCGGCCCTGCCATGTTTTTCATTTCGTTCTTCCTCATCTTGCTTGTACTTGTACAGCGAGGTCGCGGTGGCGGATTAGCAGGAGCCTTGGGTGGCGCTGGCGGTCAAAGTGCATTTGGCACAAAGGCTGGCGATGTTTTCACAAAAATTACCGTTGGCTTTGCTGCCATCTGGATTCTGCTTTGTGTGTTAGCCCTAACCGTTTTGCAAGATACATCTTCTGGTCAGGATAAGGTGAAAACCCCAGATGGCTTCAATGCCACAGCTGGTGATGACACTGACACTACCCCAGCCGCGACTGATGGTTTAAATACTGATCCAAGCGAAGAAACTGAAGCCCCAATGACTGAGACTAAGACAACTACCACAGACACGGAAGCAGAAGCGACAACCGTGCCCTCAGACCTGAATACCGAGCCAGCAGAAACACCCCCAGCAACAGAATAACTTTCTTGTGGCGTCCCAGACTGTTTTTGTATTTGTAACCGTAGTGATTTTGTGAGGAGATTTCTTCGTGCTTTTAAGTATGACTGGCTACGGGGAGTCTCATTTTCAAGAGAATGGCACTGCGGTATCAATTGAAGTGAGAACGATTAACAATCGTTACTTCAAGCTGAATATCCGAGGTGCAGATGGCTACAATTCGCTTGAGTCACAAATAGAAGCATGTATTCGCAAGCAGATCAAACGTGGTACCGTGTCTGTTACGATCCGAGTTTCACGTGATGCTCAAGAGGACGAATATCAGATCAATCAGGAAGTTTTAGGCAGCTACCTGCGGCAGTTGCGTAATTCTGAATTGATTCAAAACCCGGATGAATCATCGCTATTGAATTCCGTTTTGCAGTTGCCAGGTGTCATACGCGAGCAAGGAACAGACGCAAGAGAGGCTTCCGAAGACTGGCCTTTGATTCAGAAATCGTTAAACGAAGCATTAACTCGTTTAAATGAAATGCGACAAGAGGAAGGTCAGGCCACAGCAAAGGACTTGACTTCCAATTGTAAAATCATCGGCCAAGAGTTGAGCGAAGTTGAAAAGCGGGCTCCTCAAGTCGTTGAAAATTATCGAACACGGATCACGGATCGACTCAACAAAATCCTTGAAGATTATGATGTCGAAACAGACACCGCAGTCATCGTGCGTGAAGTTGGGATTTTTGCTGAGAGAGCCGACATTGCGGAAGAAACCGTACGACTCAACAGTCATTTAGAACAATTTGCTGCGATCATGAACAACGAACAGATCGCTGGCAAAAAACTAGAATTCCTGACTCAAGAGATTGGCCGCGAAACCAATACGATTGGTTCAAAAGCAAATGATGCCGAGATCGCTTTGCACGTGGTCGAAATGAAATCGGCAATCGAGCGAATTCGAGAACAGATACAAAATATTGAATAAGATCGCCAACGATAATCATTGGTTGATTTAGAAAATACCATGTCAGAACAGCAACAGGGCAAACTTGTAATTTTGTCAGGGCCGGCAGGCTCAGGTAAATCTACGGTTGTCCGCCAGTTGTTAGATAAATATCCTGGTCGATTAGAGCTGAGTGTTTCGGCAACAACTCGCAAACCCCGATCAGGCGAAGTAGATGGCGTGGCCTATCACTTTTTAACCGTAGATCAATTCCTGCAAAAACGCGAAGCAGGAGAGTTCCTTGAATCGTTTGAGGTGTTTGGTCTCGGCAACTGGTATGGCACCCTGCAAAGCGAAGTAGAGAATCGTATTCAAAATGGCATTTCGGTACTGTTAGAAATTGATGTTGAAGGTGCGATGCAAGTCGTAGAACAATATCCTCAAGCAGTTACGATTTTCCTCGACCCTGGTAGTTTAGAAGTTTTAGAACAACGACTACGAGGTCGGAAAACGGAAACAGAATCAGTAATACAACGAAGGTTAGAAGTCGCTCACGAAGAGATGGAGATGGCTCCTAGATATAAATACCAAGTAATCAATAACAAGCTCGAACATGCGGTTGAGCAAATTTGTCAAATCATCAGCAATGACCCCGGAGAAATAGTACGATGATGGAAGAACTAAAAGATGAAGCGATCATTGAAAAAGTGGGTGGTCGATTCAAGCTTTCTACCTTGATTCAAAAACGTATGGTTGCCCTCAATGCCGGCAGTCGCCCATTGGTAGACATTCAAGCCGAAAACAAGATGGTCATCGTTCTTGAAGAAATCAAACAAGACAAAATCTATCTTGATATGTCGCGTGAAGTCAAAATCACGGGCGACCTAGAAGGAACCGGTCAAATCCTTGATGACTTAGGTGCAGGCGAGTTATGAGCCAGCGTGAGGTGGTGATTGGAGTAACTGGAGGAGTGGCTGCCTACAAAACGGCCACTCTTGTTAGTCGGCTTGCACAAGCAGATATCCAAGTCACCACCGTCATGACTGACGCTGCTCAGCAGTTTGTTGGAGCAGCAACTTTCGCCTCACTTTCAGGTCGTCCTGTCGCTACTCACCTGTTCGATAGTTCGTATCCACTTGGGGCACACATCGAAATTGCTCGTCGCGCGGACCTGTTTTGTGTTGCACCTGCGACTGCGGATTTTCTCGCAAAGTCAGCTAACGGCTTGGCAGACGATCTACTAAGCACACTCTACTTGGCATTCACCGGTCCGGTGTTAATGGCCCCTGCAATGAATGCAGAAATGTGGGCACAGCCAGCCGTTCAGAGAAATGTTCATCAACTGATAGAAGATGACGTACAAATGATCGGTCCAGAAGAGGGCTGGCTCAGTTGCCGAGACCAAGGGGCAGGTCGCATGTCTGAACCTGAGACGATTCTGTCGACGATCATAGACAAGTTGAATTCTCTTTAAGAAAGAATTGTCGCTGTGGCCCGAATTCTTATCACCAGTGGACCAACGCGACAATATCTAGACCCTGTTCGCTACTTGACCAACGCCTCAAGCGGACGGATGGGCGCAGCATTAGTACAAGCGGCAATCGATGCAGGTCATCAGGTGACCGTAATCTCAGGCCCGGTCTCAGTTGAATACTCTGATCAAGCAACGGTCATCAATGTAATCACCACCGAAGAGATGCTTGAGGTGGCTCAGAAGCATTTCCCCGATTGTGATGGGCTGATCGGCGTGGCTGCGCCGTGCGATTATCGTCCTAAAAAAATTGAAGACCATAAAATCAGCAAGACAGGCAGCCCTCTAGTTCTCCAATTAATCGAGACGCCTGATATCGTGGCAACGCTTGGAGCCAGCAAAACACATCAATGGGTTGTTGGATTTGCCCTAGAAACCGAAGATCAACATTTTCGTGCGGTAGTCAAACTTGAAAAGAAAAGCTGTGACTTAATGGTACTCAACGGGCCAGAGGCTATGAACGCTGATGAAAACTCCGTGGATGTCATCGATCCTCAGGGCACTGTTTTGCAAAGTATTCAAGGAAAAAAAAGCGAAGTGGCAGCCGGGATTTTGCAACTGATTGATGAGAATCTCATTCGTTAGATTAATCCCACATGGGATCTTGTCCTGGTGGAGATAAGGGTACCCCAGTTTGCTCGCAAACTGGGCGGCACAGCCGCAAGAGGTTTCATATTAGATATGGAATAACCCTATCGGGCTGCAATAAATATTACGCGGTGCGTAATGGAATCAATTGGGGCAATTCTTGCCGTCGCGTGCGACCTCTTGTCGACTTCGTCAACCCAGTTTGCGAGCAAACTGGGCTACCCGATCTTTGTCTAGACACTGCAACTTCAAGACTTATCCGTGATCTCTTTGGACAAATTATCACTTCCTTTGACTAACGCCTTCTGCCAATTCACGCCGATCATCACGCTATTGATACCAGAGCCAATCCCCAGCATGGCAATGTTATCGCCCGAAGAGAAAAAACCGTGCTGAGCAGCAATTGCCATACTGACTGGCAGTGCGGCAGACCCAGTGTTCCCTAGCCACTGCACCGTTGGGTAATCATTGTCTGGCGAGAGCCCGATTCGTTCGAGGATCAATTTTCGATGAGTCAGCCCCACCTGATGCGAGACTGAGCGTTGAATTGATTGGCGAGTCCAGTCGGTCGCTTTGAGAAAATCCTCAAACGTCGCTCCGCCAGTTTCGATTCCTTCCGTCATCATTTTTTCAGAATCGGTTTGCATCAAGGGGGAACCTACGCCGGTTTCATTTTCACCAGCGATGCTATGACACAAATCGTGGTGCTGAGTATGGGCCCTGACTGCGGCTCCTGTAATACGGTTTTGAGTCTGGCTCATCTCTTTATCACAAAGAAGAATGGCACAACTTGCCGAACCAATCGTCAACGAGGCAACCGCCAGCTTGATATTTTTCCGGTTAAGTTTCGGATCGTTGTTCAAAGTCTCAATTGTGTTCTCGACCAAGGGTCGACCAACTTCGGTTCCTACGACCAAACCAGCACGAATCTGTCCCAGCTCGATCATATTGGCAACTTGAAGCATGCCACTCAGTATGCCCAAACAAGCGTTAGAAACATCGTAGATCACACAGTCTTTTCGAAGCCCTAGTTCATGGTGAACTCGACACGCGGTTGCTGGCTCCAGAAAATCACGGCATACACTACCATGCACCAGAGCTCCGATCTCGCTTTTATCAATTCCAGCGGCCTCTATTGCACGCTGGCCACTGGAAATACTAATCTCGCTAGGCTTCGTGTTTTTGGGGTAAAATCTACGGGCTGCGATCCCAGTCATCAGCTCAAGCCGGCCTTCTGGTAGCCGCAAGCGTTGATACAACGGGGCCAATTGGTGCTCGATCTCCGATGATGTAATCACTTCATCAGGTAAGGTATATCCAAAAGATTCGAGGCAGACGTTGCCGTATTTCATGAAACATTGTATCCAGAGTGGATGTAAAGCACTGCAAACTGTTATATAGTAACGGTTTAAGGTGGGTTCTGCAAGCATCTCAGCGAGAAGATCGTATTCTATTTTGTTTTTGAATGCTTTTCAAAGAGACTATCAAGATTTACGATGCAATAGCAGATGTTGTGCATGCACACTCAGGCAAGGCACATTATGCAGTCATTGCTTGTAATAGTTTACCGAATCGTTAAATTCAGACTCGACTTGCAATCAATCTGGGACGACATGGACTTGTCGTCGATTATTTTCAAGCGACTTGATAAGGAGGTCAGTTCGTCAAGGCTGTTTTTAAAACAGCATGCCCTTTGCGGCACTCATGCCTAGGATAGGCAATTAATGTGATGTTTCCAACACCAATTAGTCAGGGAAGATATTTACTGGTTCTACTCTAATTTGAACTTGTGTTTTTCTCTTACTAGCTAGTTGGGTAAAATTAAATAGTGACTGGACCTCACTATTTGTCATTGGCATTAGTTACATTATCTAGAAATGTGTTGGCGATACCAATATCAGTTTCTTGGGATAATTCGATCAACTTGTGCACATGATGTGCCTTGAAGGATTCCCAGAATGCTATCCAAACCACTCATCGGACTTAATGCGAACTACCGTGCGGCCACTCATGATCGACCTGCCTTTTCGTTTGTAGGTGCAGGCTATTTTGATGCCATTATTCAAGCTGGTGGAATTCCCGTTGTGATTCCACCTATTGTTGAAGAATCCGATCTGCATACCCTATTAGATCACCTAAATGGAGTTGTCATGATCGGTGGCCCTGATCTTGATCCTCATCGCGATGGATTTATGCGTCACGCTTCGGTTCGCCCTATGGAAGCTCGTCGTGAAGAGACCGACCGTCGGTTGATGAAAATGATTGTTCAACGAAGAATGTCTGTCTTCGGAATTGGTGTGGGCATGCAGTTAATGAATGTCACCCTGGGTGGCAATCTGTTCTTCCATATCGCAGAAGATTTGCCAGGATCACTGCCTCACAAAGATCCGTTGGACAAAGGACATCGCCACGGCTTAGACGTTGTGCCTGGTACATTGATGGAACGCATCTATGGAGATGGCGAAGTTCGAGTCAACAGTGTGCATCACATGTCTATTGACGAACTAGCACCTGAATTCCGCGTCTCCGCATACTGTCCTGATGGAGTCGTAGAAGCCATCGAATCTTCAAGAGATGACTGGTTTGCCATCGGCACACAATTCCACCCTGAATCGGAATCGGCATCTGCTTTAGACAAGCGAATCTTTGAAGAGTTTATTGATGGCGTCAAAATCATGTCTCAACAATCTCTCCGCATGGTTGCCTAAATCTATTATTGATAACCCATGAACTGACTCTGGCAGGTTCTTCTGATATTCATTAATATCCCAAGGACTGCCTGAGGTCAGATCATTTGATTCGATCAAATATGGTAAGACACTTCAATGGTTTCAGGCTTCGCTGAAAGACAATCGACCTATAGCATCTCAAAGAAACGCTACTTTGCTGGCGTCTCGATTGGAAGAGATGCGCGGCAAGTCGGTGGTGTCTTGCTATCAATATCGGGTGAAGGCCTAGACGCAGAAATTGAGTTAATTACCCAAGGACATGTCAAACTACCTCGCCCTTTGCGAGAAGATATTATAGAACTGATCAGCGGCAGTTCCTCATCTCACAACTTATCCTCGACTGCGGCGCAAGTTTCCGAACTACAAGCGGTGGTGGTCGAAAACATGCTCCATGAATGTGGCATTGAGGCTACGCAAGTGACTGGAACGGGTGTCTGGGGGCCTGAGATTTGGTCTCTTGATGATGATTCGGAAACGTCCGTCGTCACTCTGGGTTCACCCTCTCTTTTGGCAGAATCCACGGGCATTACCGTAGTCGACGCATTTTCTGAAAGAGAAGTCGCAGCAGGCGGAAGCGGAGGACCGATAGAGGCTTTGCCGTTGTGGCTGCTGTTTCAAGAAGCCTTTATGTCGAACACGGCGAAACCTGTGCTGCTACTATCAGTCGATCAGGCTATTGACGCTTTTTTTATTCCTCACCGTCGAGTCTCTGGTGGATTGCCGAAAGTACATTGGGTGCCGGTATCGCCAGGGTACGCCTTAAAAGATTCTTGCTTAGAACTAGCAAAGCAGGGAAATCAAACTCAACATCGTTCAACTGCGGCCTTGGTAGATCAGTGGCACGCAGTTCCTGAACTCTACGATCTGCCACTATGGAAGCCAACGGGGCTTTCGCCTGAGCTATTCATTTCAGGTCCAGAGGATTTGCCTGATCTCAACTCAATTGATGAAACCATTCGTCAGTTTTGGGTCAAGCAGATTATCCATGCTTGGAAACAACAGTTGCCTCAAACTCCCAAGGTGTCTGAAGTTATTGTGTTTGGGCCTGGAGCAAACGATCCCACTTTGATTGATGAGTTACAATTAGAGTTTGATGACATTCCAGTTCAATCAATCATGGAAGCAAGGGGCTGGAGTGTCTCTACGCCTCTTGCCGCAGTTGCTGCCATGCTTGCTTTTTTGCATGTCGAGAAGATTCCAGCCAATCTACCGCTATTAACTGGGGCAAAGTCTGCAAGAGTGCTAGGGCGAGTGTCGCCGGGATCTCCTGCAAACTGGCAAGCCTTTTTACGGCAGTTGACGGAAAAACAAAATTCTAAATTGCCGCTACGCGATGCAATTTAAGAAGGACTGAATTTCAGTCTTTTTAAAGCTCGATCTTCGTTCCCAGAACTTCCAGAAAACTACGAATCCAGGCAGGGTGAGCCGGCCAAGCTGGTGCGGTGACTAAGTTGCCATCGACATGTGCGTTGTCAAAGGTTGCACTGGCCGGCACATAGGTGCCGCCACTCAACGTGACTTCAGCCGAAACAGCCGGGTAGCAACTACAATGCTTGCCGGTCAACACTCCAGCGGCTGCTAGTATTTGCGGTCCATGACAAACAGCGGCAATCGGTTTGTCGGTGCTATGAAAGTGTTTGACTATTTCGATCACACGTTCATCTAATCGCAAGTACTCAGGTGCCCGGCCGCCTGGGATGATTAAAGCGTCATAATCGGATTCTTGGATATCGGCAAAAGTACAGTTCAACGCAAAATTGTGGCCTGGTTTTTCTGAATAGGTTTGATGTCCTTCAAAGTCATGGATGGCAGTCGCAACTGTTTCGCCCGCTTTTTTGCCAGGGCAAACCGCATCAACTTGGTGCCCTACCATTAACAACATTTGAAAGGGAACCATTGCTTCGTAGTCTTCTACAAAGTCACCAACCAGCATTAAAATCTTCTTAGCGGCCATCAGTTTTTCTCCAAAGCATATATTATCAAAGATGAATTGCCAGGAATCGTTCCTGTTCTGATTCCAATTTTTCAGCGGGCGGATCGACCCACGGAATTGTGCCCCCTGATTGCACCCAATTTTTCAGGGACGATTTGATTGTCGTTGTTATTTTTTGCAGCACATCACGTTCCGACGAACCTTGCACGGTGATGTCAGCCAGATTGGCAACCCTGGCATGATAGCCTGACCCTTCAGATTTTCGAACCAACACACAGCACGAGTAAACAGGTATTTCCTGTGCCGCAGAAATTGGAATGGGCTTAGGCGTAGAGTCTGATGCTTGATTTGGATTGTCAGTCATTTGTTTTGAATTATCGTTTAGCGGGGAACTATCGGTTTTTAAGGTGATCGATTAATTGAACCATATCTGAGACCGTCTGCAAATCGGAAGCCTGTTCATACTTGATACGAATCCCAAATTTCGATTCGATGCCAGAAACCAATTCTATCATCTCAAACGAACCTGGTAACAGATCATCGGCTAAGCCGCTGTCTAATTGCACAGCCTCCAAAGGCAACTGGCGGTTTTGTGCAATCTCATTCTGAATCCACTTAAATGTCCCATTGCTTGAATCTGGTGAATCAGAACTCATGAAATGCTCTCAATTTCAAAAAGAGTAAGTGAATGATTGATCGAGATGATCCGTCTGTAAAATGACTTCTCGTTAGTACTTATCGGAGGAGTTCTGCCTGAACCACAACCAACTCACCATCATTCCGGCAAGAAATCCGATTCCCAAAACGACCAAAATCGATGGGAGTTCTATTTCAGTGACGTGTCCGATTAATTCCATTGTGTGTACCTAATCCTTGGTGTTGAAAAGTAGTAAACCATTGTCTCTTAAGATCTTATCACGCGTCTGTACATGATGCCATCCAGGTAGATTTTCTGATCTGCATGTATGCCTTAGCACTTCGCCTGTATGTTGTCCCGGTTATGCTACCGCCAATGCTTGGCTCTTCGCGATAAATAAGATAAACAGCATGGATAATTTGAGTCGAGTTTGCCGATAAAAAAAGGGCATGGAGCACTGCTAGCACACAAGGACGTCATTCACGGTTTTCATAGTCTGAGAAATTTTGATCAGGCTTACCCATCATGGATCAGGAATCATGAGAGAATCGACTCCCCACTTCTTACTGTATTGCGAAAGCATTTCACAATTTGACCGCGGAACTTGGCGATTCTCGTTGGAATGCCTGGGAACCGATTTGAAAATCTGCGCCACAGGCGAAGAGTTTTCTTATCTTGGAGACCGACTGGCATTGCTCGGAGTCGTACGAGGGTTAGAGGCATTGCCTGAACCTGGCCGGATTACCTTGCTGACAAGCTCACGTTATGTCAGCCGTGGTTTTCGCTATGGTTTGCCCGTTTGGCAAGATTCCAATTGGAATTGGGAACGGTTTGGCAAACGAGTGCCGGTGAAAAATGATGACCTTTGGCGCAGAATCGATCACGCCATGAGTTTTCACACCATCGATTGCCGGCCTTGGAAGTTTGAAAATCAACCTGCCGATAGCAGTCCAGATATAAAACATACACCCACCAACGATGTGCAAGAGGCCAATTCAAGTATTGGCAATAAACCAACCCTCCTGAGTCTTCTAAAGAATAAAATTTCGCGTTATGGCGATGCGGTCGATGGAATTCGGCGAAGACTGAGCAGTTCAGCCCCAAAAACGGTAGTTGGCTAGGCATTTCCACTACTAGTTTTTCACAATTATTTTTATCAAAAAAACATTTCACTGCTTTGAAATAGGGCAGTCAAGGAGATTCTGTTGCGTACCAGTGTTACACTAGACAATGTTGGAGGTCTAATCGAAGGGCGTTCCGAAAACCCAAATGATACCCTCGGGCCTCATACGATTAATCATCAAGGAAGAAAAGCGACAGCGATTCGAGCCTATTTACCGAACTCACAACAAGCTTGGGTTCTGCATTCATCGCATAAAACCAAGCAACCTATGCGGAAGATTCACCCAGAGGGGCTATTTGAAGCAATCTGCCCCTTTGATTTTTCTGACACATCCGAACAATACCAATTGCAAATGAGCGACGATAACGGCCAGATAACGACAATGCACGATCCATACGCATTTCCAACAATCTTCTCCGACTACGACTTGCACCTGTTGGGTGAAGGAACTCACTGGAAAAGTTACGATAAACTCGGCGCACATGTACGCACAGTGAACGGCGTCAAAGGGGTCCATTTTGCTGTTTGGGCTCCTAATGCGTTGGGAATTTCTATCGTCGGCGAATTCAATCACTGGGATGGGCGCACTCACCAAATGCGTAAACTGATCCCGAGTGGAATCTGGGAATTGTTTGTGCCAGATATCGAAGCCGGTTGTCAGTACAAATTCCGTGTAACCCAGCATGATCGTACGGTTGATAAATGCGACCCCTACGGTTTCTCTGCCGAAGTTCCACCACGCACTGCTTCTGTAGTGGCTGATCTCGATCAGCACGAGTGGAATGACGGGCTGTGGATGGATCAGCGTGAACAGAATAATCAGCTTGAGCAACCGATCTCAGTGTATGAAGTTCACTTGGGGAGTTGGAAAAAGAAAGAAGGCGCCGTAAACGGTTGGCATAACTACCGTGAACTCGCGCACATGCTTGTCGATTACTGTCACAAGATGAACTACACCCATCTTGAATTGATGCCTATCTCGGAGCATCCGTTTTCGGGTAGTTGGGGATATCAAACTGTCGGATATTTCTCGGTGACTAGCCGGCATGGTACGCCTGAAGATTTCATGTACTTTGTTGACTACTGTCATCAAAGTGGAATCGGCGTCTTCATTGACTGGGTACCTGCTCACTTCCCTAAAGATGACCATGGGCTTCGCATGTTCGATGGCACCCATCTTTATGAACACCAAGATCCACGTATGGGTGAACACCCTGACTGGGGAACTTTGATCTTCAATTACGGAAGAACGGAAGTACGCAACTTCCTGATCTCCAACGCACTGTTCTGGTTAGACAAATATCACATTGATGGCCTGCGTGTCGACGCGGTCGCTTCGATGTTGTACCTAGATTACAGCCGCGAACATGATGAATGGATACCCAATGAACATGGCGGACGTGAAAACCTGGATGCGGTTTCACTGCTCAAGGATTTCAACGAACAGGCCCACGTTCAATATCCGGGCGTGTTGACGATTGCCGAAGAATCAACCTCGTGGGAAGGCGTGTCTCACCCTACCTACAGCGGCGGACTCGGGTTCAGCCTGAAGTGGAACATGGGCTGGATGAACGACACCTTGAGCTATATGCGTAAGGAGCCAATCTATCGCCAGCATCACCATGGAGAGCTCACGTTTAGCCTGATTTATGCGTTTACCGAAAACTTCTCGCTTCCTCTCTCACACGATGAAGTGGTGCATGGCAAAGGTTCGTTGATCACCCAAATGCCAGGCGATCATTGGCAAAAGTTTGCCAACTTACGATTGCTTTATAGCTACATGTGGACGCATCCTGGTAAAAAGTTGCTGTTCATGGGCTGTGAAATAGCCCAGTGGAAAGAGTGGAATCACGATGCCGAAATTCAATGGGAGTTGCTAGAATGGGACACCCATCAAGGCATCCAGCAAATGGTATCTGACCTAAACGCCATGTATCGTCACGAACGATCTTTGTATGAGGTCGACTTTGAATCACACGGGTTTGAATGGATCGTGTGTGATGACTGGCAGAACAGTGTGCTGGTCTATATTCGCAAAGCCAAAGACCCTAAAGACTTCTTGGTGGTCTGTTGCAACATGACACCGGTCGTACGAGACGATTATCGAATTGGTGTCCCGAATGAGGGAAGTTATCACGAGATCTTCAACTCAGACAATGCTCGGTATTGTGGAAGCAATGTGCTGAATGAAGATGACCTTCACACAGAGCATCATGCAACGCATGGCCAATCTCACTCATTAAGATTGACGCTGCCACCACTTTCAACCGTTGTGCTAAAACCGAACAGCTAGTTCGTGACAGTTGCTAATAGAATAAAAAAAGCGGTCGAGTGTTGTTTACGCTCGACCGCTTTTAATTTTATCAATGTATTAGTGAGTCACTTAGAACCCACCGTCAGTTCTCGGGTTCAGTTCCCAAACGACTTCATACTCATCCAGCAGGTCGCTCGCCATTTGGCGAACCAGCCCATAGCGATCCCCTCCGATATTTCGAACCTGAGGTGGTAAATCATTTACGGTTTGCTTTAGTAAGCTGTCACGTAATTCTTCCGTTGTAGATTGCTCACTAGTTACTCGTATAACATAGAATACTGATTCCTTGGCATCAGGGGCAACTGATACTGAACCAACAGGTGTTGCAAAGATGGCTCCCATAAAATCAAGACTTGTGTCTTCAACTCCTGGAATATTCCCAAACTGTGGTTGCTGGCCTTGCTGCATGCTAAACGGATCGAAGTAAGTGATGTTCTCAGCAATGATCACCTTTTCAGCGTCTTCTGTAAGTTTTTTTAGAGATTCAGAGATTTGGGTGTTTTCAGCCAGTATTTTAGCCAGTTTCTCAGCCAAAGTTTCACCCTGTGTGTCAGCCAGTAATTCAGCAAATGTTTTAGCATCCGCTTTGGCTTTTAAGGCTGCTTTTTTATGCTTCCAAACAGCTATCACATCTTCTCTCAGTTCTTCTCTCCGTTTCTTCTCATCAACCGTCTCAGCATCCACCTCAGCAGCCGTCATATCTTCCTGTAATTTAGGGAACTTAGGCAGATAACCCTCGGCTTCGCCGGTTTTCCAAAATATAAACTGCACCTGGGCTGATTGAAGAGAAAGTACATTCGGGTCATTCGATGAACCAGGAGGGAATAACCGGGATCTAAACAGCAGAGCAGTGCTAGTAAATACTTCTACAACGAGTCGTCTGGTACGTGGAGCAAATCCACGAACGGGATCTCGAACATAATCGGTATGTGATTCTTGCCCAATATCTTCGTTTTCACTTGCGTGATAAAAATCAGAAAGTGGCATCGTTCCGAGTTCCAAACTATTCTCTTTAGCCAATGCTTCTAAATAAGACTTTGAATAAGGTTGAAAATCAGGGTTGATATTATCATCTTCGTCATACCGATCTTTTTTCGCGTCTTCATAAGTCGAATTGAGAGTATCTCGCACGCTTTTCAATGCTTTTTCCATATTCTCTTGTGCCAGAGGTCGAGCAATTGCATCTCGAATTGCATCTTTAATCGTATCTTCCACTTCCTCGATTGGTTTGTATTCAACAACTGGGGGCTCAGCAGGAACGTCTTCAGTGGTTGCCCCATCAGGTGCCGCCGGTTTTTCTTCGGTAGTTGCCGCTTCATCTGTAGCAGTCTCAGTTGCTTCTTTTGTAGCAGTCTCAGGTGTTGCTTCTTCTTTTGCTTCTTCTTTTGCTTCTTCTTTTGCTTCTTCTTTTGCTTCTTCTTTTGCTTCTTCTTTTGCTTCTTCTTTTGCTTCTTCTTTTGCTGGTTGCTCTTCCGTTGCTTCAGCTTTTTCGTCTTCATCTTGCAAAAGAGCGACTTGGAAAGTTTCGAGTGCTGGAGTCAAAGAGCTAGAATCAGATTCGGCTGGCGATTCTTTTTCTTCCGTCTCTTCTGCTTTATCAGAAGTGGCAGGCTCTTCAGCGGGTGCTTCAGTAGATTCCTCAGAAGTCTTTTCTTCTTCTGGGGCTGCGGCTTCCTCGGTCTTTTCAGTCGATTCGGGTTCGTCCGGAGTAGCTGCCTCCTCAGACGAAGGCTCGGCAGTTTCTTTTTCTTCTTCGCCAGATTCTACTTCAGTTGCCCCTTCATCGGTGGCTGCTGGTAGCGTTTCTATGATGAATTGATCTTTGTTTTCCTCGTAGTATTCTTGAATTTGTTCATCTGTGATTGTGACTTTGGCTTTTTCAGCTTCTAGGAAGACATCGTAATCTGCTTTGAAGTAAGAAATTGCAATTTCATCTTGTTGGCGAAAGCCAATTTGATTTTGATTTGGGTTACCTCCAACAGAGCGATACTGGTTGAATAGCTCTCTCAGTTCTGGTTCCTTAGGTTCACCAACATTGTCCAGATAGTCTTTAGTCTCCACCGGCAATAGTTCAACACTCACTGCACGATTAAGGTCTCGGAACGAAGCCCAACCACTTTCAGGCGTGACCACCAAGTTGGAACTCATGAGTAAGATGGCCGTTTTTTGAGCAACTAACGTGTTGCGAACCATCTCAAAGAATTCATCATAGTTCACCCTGCCAGATTCACCCTGGATCTCTGAAAGGATACCTACAGAGTCCTTCCCATCGATATAATGAATTGGCGTAATTGCGCCGCCTGTGGTCTTGATCAGAAAATCATTCACATCTTGATCACTGATGGAAATGCCGATTTCTTTTCCTTTTTTGCGAAAAAGATGTAACTGCAATGCAGTCGTATCTGTGACTGGATAAGCTTGTGCGCCACCTGGGAATCCTTGAGGATTGGGTGGAACAATTCGAATGTTCGGTATGCCCATAGCGGGCGGAACAGGACTTCCCTGTTGCTGTAGCGTACGGTTGATTGCCAGCGCTAAGACACGTGCCACGAAACCCTCTTGGAATCTGATTTCATCGAGATCTCGCGTCGTCAGCTTCTCGTCATCTATGGTCACCATGACCTTACCGGGATCATTTACGGTAGGGGCAGGTCCATATGTGCCTGCAAACTGTGAGAGACCTACGCCTAGAACAAGTGCGATAACAAGTAAGCTACCAATCACGATGATCATCATCTGCTGGTGTTTACGAAAGAATGATAGTGGGTTACTCATTTGTATGTTGATTTCACCTATTACCGGGGGCTGACGAAGAGGAAGCCCTCTTGACATCATCTGCTCGCTGGTATTATTGGTTGCGTTAGAAGGATTGTTTATTAGTAATCAGAACGATTGTAGAGGCTATCCTATCTAATTCAATCCCAGATCATTATCAGCAAAGCCCTAGCATGATTAGATTTACAACCATTTTTAATTAGCAGACTTTAAATCATTGGCTTATTGAGCCAAATCGCTGAAATATCTGTGAAATAAGTGAAACCCGGTGGCTTAGGCGAAATGTATCAATGATTTTAGAGATAGATTCATTATTCAGAAAAACACCCCCTGGCGACAGATATATAGAGACAGCGGTATTATTTCCGTTGAACTTACTTGTTAGACACATCCTTAGTACCAACTTCCCATAGAAATCTCCCCATGGCGCAAGACGCAAGCAAAAAAAAGTCTTTAGTAATTGTCGAATCCCCAGCCAAGGCTCGCACAATTTCAAAGTTTTTAGGAAGCGACTACATCGTAGAAGCTTCGATTGGCCATGTACGCGACTTACCGCAAGGTGCAAAGGAAATTCCGGAGAAATATAAAAAAGAAGATTGGGCCTATCTTGGCGTTAATGTCAACGAAAATTTTGATCCCGTCTACATTGTTCCGGCAGGCAAAAAAGCACAAGTCGCGAAGCTCAAAGCACAATTAAAGGAATGCAAAGAACTGTATCTGGCGACCGATGAAGATCGCGAAGGGGAAGCCATTAGCTGGCATCTGAAAGAGATATTGAAGCCCAAAGTGCCCGTTCATCGCTTGGTCTTTCACGAAATCACCAAAGAAGCCATCCAGCATGCGATTGAAACGCCCCGTGATATTGACGATGGCCTGGTTAAAGCGCAAGAGACTCGTCGCATTCTAGACCGTTTGTATGGCTATGAGGTCTCTCCGCTGTTATGGCGTAAAGTGAAGCCCCGGCTATCGGCAGGTCGAGTTCAAAGTGTTGCGGTGAAGCTAATTGTTGAGCGAGAATGGGCCAGAATCGCTTTCCATTCGGCAACCTACTGGGATTTAATCGGTACGTTTGAAACTGGCGGACAAAAGTTTGATGCCGTAATGGTAGAGGCCAATGGGCAGCGAATTCCTAGCGGAAAAGACTTTGATACAACCACCGGTAATCTCAAAACTCCCAACATGTTGCTACTCAACGAGCAACAGTCGATAGAGTTGATGGAGAAATTACAGTCGGCCGAGTTCAGTGTCGATACCGTTGAAAATAAACCATTTACCAGCAAACCGGCCGCTCCCTTCACAACAAGTACCTTGCAACAAGAGGCCAACCGCAAACTGGGTTTCACCGCACGTCGTACCATGCAGGTGGCTCAAAGCTTGTACGAAAATGGGCACATCACTTACATGCGTACTGACTCGACCAATCTAGCGAAGGTTGCCATTGAAGCGGCACGTGATTTGGTAAAAAGTGAATACGGAAATGACTATCTGCCTGATAAGCCACGAGTTTATGCTTCCAAGGTAAAAAATGCTCAGGAAGCTCATGAGGCGATTCGACCCGCCGGGCATCCGTTTGAAAAACCGGAAGCCTTAAAGAGTGAACTGAACCCAGATCAATTCCGGTTATTTGATTTAATCTGGAAACGTACCATTGCGAGTCAAATGGAAAATGCTCGCGGGCACCGTCTTAGCATCAACATCGCAGGCGGTGGTGCAAGATTCTACGTGAGTGGAAAAACGATTGACTTCCCCGGTTTCTTGCGAGCTTACGTTGAAGGTTCCGATGATCCAACTGCTCAGTTGGCAGATCAAGAAACCTTGCTGCCATCGATGGATGTTGGCCAAGGCTTGAAGCACGAGAAGTTTGAGCCTAAGAGCCATACGACCCAGCCTCCTGCTCGGTTCAGTGAAGCCTCGTTGACTCGTACGTTAGAAGAAAAAGGGATCGGGCGTCCGAGTACTTATGCGGCAATTATCGATACCATTTTGGCACGAGAGTATGTCTTCAAAAAAGGGAATGCCCTGGTTCCTTCGTGGATTGCCTTTGCGGTTTCAAAACTACTCAATGAACACTTGCCTAATTTGGTCGACTATCAATTTACGGCCAAGATGGAAGACGATCTTGATGCGATTAGTCGCGGGGAAGAAGATCAAACGGCCTACCTAAAACAGTTTTACTTCGGTCAAAACGATCAGGGCTTGAAAAAGATAATCGAAGCCAAAATTACCGAAGTTGATGCACGTTCTATCAATCAAATCTCGCTAGGCATGCCTGAAGAAGGTGAGCATCTTGATGAAGTCTTTGTCCGCATCGGGCGTTATGGCCCCTTCATTCAGCAAGGCGAAGAAGGCAAAGAACGCCGGGCATCGCTTCCTGAAGATTTACCACCCGATGAAGTCAATATCAAAATGGCTTTAGAGCTATTAATTAAATCGGAAAAAGGCGATGAGCCTATCGGAGAAGATCCCGAAACAGGCAAGCCGGTTTTTGTTAAGAACGGACGTTATGGAACCTACATTCAGCTAGGAACGCCTGACGATGAAGAGAAGCCGAAGAACGCGTCGCTGCTGAAAGACATGACTGCCGAGGATGTCACGTTAGAAGTTGCTCTGAAGCTGTTGACACTACCTCGTGAACTGGGAGTGTTTCCTCCTGAAAACAAGGAGATGATCACCGCGTACAACGGCAGATACGGACCTTATGTTCAATGTGTAAAAGATACTCGTTCTTTGCCAGAAGACCTTTCTCCGCTTGATGTCACACTAGAAAAGGCCATCGAATTATTAAGCCAGCCAAAAGTTCGCAAAGGGCGCGGTGCTCCGAAAGAACCGCTTAAAGTACTCGATGTTTCTCCTCTCACGGAACAACCAATCAAAGTGCTCGATGGTCGATTTGGGCCTTATGTGACCGATGGGGAAACCAACGCCTCGGTTCCTAAGGGAGTCTCGATCGAAGACTTGTCTACCGACGAAGCGATTACACTTCTAGCAGATCGCGCCGCCAAGGCACCGAAAAAGAAGAAAAAGAAAAAAACAGCCAAGAAGAAGACCGCTAAAAAGAAGGCAACCAAGAAAAAAACGGCGAAGAAAAAGACCGTTAAAAAGGATGCCGTGAAGAAAAGTGTTTCGACCGCAAATGAAGAACTAGCGGCAGAAGCTTCGGCTGATGATGATGCTCCGTTTTAGGATGGAGCATCATGCTTGATGGCCAGGGCATACGCGGTGGCATGCGAGCGACAGTGCGAAATGCTGATCATAATTTGATCGATGCCCCGTTTCTTGCTTGACTCCAGTGCGCCGCCACTCAGGTTGATTACCGGTTTGCCACCAAACTGGTTTTCAACTTCCACATCGCGCCAGGTGATCCCTTTGATCCAGCCTGTACCTATCGCTTTTAGCACGGCTTCTTTCGCCGCCCAGCGGCCAGCGTAATGCTGTGTGGCCGATTTTCGCCCACTGCTATACTCAATTTCACGGGGTGTGTAGACCCGATTGATGAATTGCTCGCCATGCTTTTCGATCATTTGAGCAATGCGAAGGCACTCGATAATGTCGGTGCCGATTCCGATGATTTCCATGGCGACTGGTCAGTTCAGCTTATATGCGAATGAGAGTAAACTATAACGATTTCAAGCCACACGCTTGTTGAGCACGCAACAACACTTGGGCCGCTTTCTTACGAGCGGTTGCTGCACCGTCACCTAAAATTTCGCGTACTTTTTCAGGCTGGGCGGCCAACTCTTCTCGACGTTCTCTGGCTTCTGCAAAATACGTTTCTGAAACCTCAGCCAAAGCTTTTTTGACCATGCCGTACCCAAAGCCACCTTGGCGATAAGTGGCCGCCATTTCCTCTTTTTGAGCATCACTGGCAAACAGGCTGTAAAGTTGAAATAGATGATCGGTCTCTGGTTCTTTCGGATCTTCCATCGCACGCGAATCGGTCACAATCCGCATCAGTTTCTTACGCTGCTGTTTTAATGGCTCAAATATCTCGACTGTGTTGTCGTAGCTCTTCGACATCTTTTCACCATCCACGCCTGGCACTTTGGCCGAGTGATCAAGCACCTTGGGCTTCGGCAAAACGAATGTCTCCCCAAAAAGATGATTGAATTTTTGTGCCAAATCACGTGTTACTTCTAGGTGCTGAATTTGATCTTGCCCTACCGGAACAACGTCCGACTCAAAAGCTAAGATATCGGCCGCCATTAAAACAGGGTAAGTGAATAGACCTGCATCGGCACTAATGCCCTTGGCTTTTTTATCTTTGAACGCAGTACAGCGTTCAAGCTGCCCCAGCGGAGTGGTGGTCATCAGTATCCAGCAGAGTTCTGAAACTTCAGGCACATCCGACTGAACAAACAGTACGGCCTTCTCTGGATCGAGCCCTAGTGCCAATAAGTCTAATGCCGCATCTAGCGTGTTCCGCTGCAATGCTTCACGATCACGCAGGGTGGTCAGCGCATGTAAATTGGCGATGAAGTAATACGATTCGTCTTCGTTTTGCAAGTCGATGTATTGTTGGATCGCACCAAAATAATTGCCCCAGTGAAATCGACCGGTGGGCTGAATTCCAGAAAGAACTCGCATGGTTTATTATCTTTGAATCTTTAAAGTGTGAATGAGAAGTAATTCAGGAAATTGATTAACAGTTAAGACGCAGGTACAGGATCAGGGGTTCGCGGTTTCGTTTGTATAGAACCGACAAGCTCTGAGATGCTGGTTGCACCCGCTTCTTTGATTGCTTCGGGAAGCTGGGAAAGAATTCGGTCGCAGGTCGAGGGGTCGGCAAAGTTGGCCGTTCCAATTTGAACTGCCGAGGCACCAGCGATGATAAATTCCATCACATCATCGATATTACTAATGCCGCCGATTCCAATCACGGGAGTCGAAACCGCCTGAGCCACTTGGTAAACACATCGCAAAGCAACGGGTTTGATCGCTGGCCCGCTTAAACCACCCACTACGTTGCCCAAGAGTGGCCGTTTTTTACGCCAATCGACTGCCATGCCTAATAACGTATTAATCACGGAAATCGCATCAGCGCCCCCTTCCGAGGCCCCTTGCGCGATCTCAACAATGCTTGTGACATTCGGAGTCAACTTGGCAATGATGGGTAAATCACAGGCCTCTCGAACCGCTTTCACTAAATCTCGACAAGACTCAGGATTCGTCCCAAAATCGATTCCGCCACT